>DATLXY010000380.1:0-8095 GCA_035575335.1 Nitrososphaera sp.
GGGTGTTCTCGCCCAGCACGGGCTTATGGGAGCTGGATCTCAATGGCAACGGAGTGTTTGACGGCTGCAGCATTGATGCCTGTCTCGGGCCCTTCGGCCAACAAGGCGACCTCCCGGTAGCGGGAAGATGGTAGATGGAGCCCGTCGGGGCGCGCGACTGTGCGCCCCGACGTCCAACAGGCCTAACCGATGAAAGGGACGAGGAGTTAGCATGACAGGGCGAGGACGCGCCATGTACATTTGCAGCATAGCCGTTGTGACAGCGTTTTTAGTAGCTATCTCCGAAGTCAGTTTGCTCGCAGCCACTATCGATCTCTTCCCAGGCAGCAGCTTCGAGACGGCGGTAGAAAGCCTCAACCCAGGCGATACCTTGATCGTGCACCAGGGTATCTATGCTGACAGTGGACGTATCAGCATTACCGTGAAAGGCACAGCAGGCGCGCCTGTGGTGATCAAGGGGGCTGAGGGTGAGACGTCACCGCTCATCACACGCCTCGCTTCTGCCAGTCTTCAGAATACAATTAATATTGAGGGAGCGACTTATCTGACCATCAAAGGTCTGGAGATTACAGGAAACGGGGGGGATGGCATTAACCTGAATAGCAACCCTTCATATATCACTCTAGAAGATCTCCATATCCATGACGTGGACGTTGGAGTCAACTTTCGCAGCACTATGGACCATATCGCAGTCCGCCGGAATCATATCCATCGAACTGGCATAGATGGTGGTACAGGAGAGGGAATGTATGTGGGGTGCAACTATGCAAGCTGTGTGGTGCGTGACTCACTTATCGAGAACAACTGGATTCACGATAACCTGCCAGGCGCCTCTCAAGGTGATGGAATCGAAATCAAGGTGGGCTCATACTCGAACATCATTCGCGACAATGTAATCTACAATATGAGCTATCCCGGTATCTTCGTTTATGGAGGGGGTGCGGGGGTGAATACAGTAGAAGGCAATGTTGTCTGGAATTGCCTCGAAGGAATTTACGCAGTCTCAGACGCAATTGTCCGTAATAACATTGTCTTTAACAGTGGCACCGGACTGTCGCTCTATGGGCATTCTCAAGTCTCACAGATGAAAAATGTCACCGCAGTAAACAATACACTTTACAATAACACTGATGGTGTGTACGTTCGCTGGGGCGGCACAAATATGATCCTGGCAAACAACGCCATATACTCTCCCGGAAAGATTGCAGTGAACAGTTCGTCTGGGGTCCAAGGAACGGTACGCTCGAATTACACCGAGGGCGGGATGAGTGGAGAGCAAATTGACAACTTGAAGTTCTTCTCTGGGGGGAGTTCTTCTGCTGCGTTTGTCGACGCTTCCGGTATGAACTTTTGGCCACGACCCAGCTCACCACTCATCGGTGCCGCTAACGCAAGTTTCGTCGCAAGTCTCGACTTTAACGGGACCTCGCGAACGAGTCCCTATGATGTCGGGGCGTATGAGACTGAGGGACTTGAAGCTAATCCAGGGTGGCGGATAGCCCCAGGCTTCAAAGTAACTGGAAGCCAGCCCATGCTGCCGCCTATGGCGCCGACAAATTTGCAAGTGCGATGAAAAAGGAAGAAGGTATGGAGATTTTTCACAAAAGAAGCATTCTCTATCAAGCTCTGCCAATCTTGCTTGGTCTATGGTTAAATCTCATCTGCTTGGTCTCCCGGCCTGCTTGGGCGGGGACAGCTATGGGAGATTTAGCTGCGTCCATGCAACCTGGCACCTGGGCGGAATTGGTCACGAACAACATCGGGGTGCTCAATCAAAGTGGGACGGATGGCAATATCATTCCCTACGCAGCGGATGCGGCGTGGGACCCAAACTCGCGCAAGTTGCTCTATGTTGGCAATGACCACATTGATAGTGTTGTGAGTCAAGCAGATCGTTTTGTTCTCTACAACGCCGATACCAACAGCTGGCAAAACATGTCCCCACCGCCGTGGTCTGCTCCGGGCGTCACCGATCATGGATATTATCAGCACGGCATCAACACAGCGACTGGGCTGATGTACCGCCGAGGCGGTAAATCCTCAAATGTTTTTTATACGTATAATATTGCAAATAACACGTGGACTGCGTTGCCTCCCAATAATCTCATTGATAACAGCGCGGCCTGCTGTGCTGGGGTAGACTATTTCCCTGAACTTGGTGGACTCGTTTTTGCCCAAGGTGGAGACGTAGGTGGCGGCAGACTTTTTCTGTTTAACGAAACTGCGCAACGGTGGAGCACGATTGCGCAAAATCTCTCACCTATGACTGGAGGCACGTTCACCCTTGGCTCCTACAACCCCGTCTATAAAGTGATGGTCTTTGGCACGAGCGGCGCCTTCTATAAAGTGGACAGCAGCGGGAATGTTGCCCGCTTATCGAATGCACCCATAACATTTTACGACGGCACCGGATATCTCAGCATTGTTACAGTTGACCCGCTAAGTGGGCAATATCTTGTCCTTACTGCTACCGACCGGCAGTTCTACACGTATGATGTAGTCACTGATATGTGGCGACTCCAAAACAACCCCACTCAGCCAAATCTGAGTTCTCATTCAATAATAGCAACTCCTATTAGCAACTATGGCGTAGTGATGTTTGTTGCCTGTCGCGCCACGACGTGCCGGACGTACTTGTACAAACACTCGTCGACTCCTCCTTCTAGCTCCCTCCCATCCGCACCTGTATCACTTTCCATACAATAATTTTTGCAAATGGAGTAATAACGATGAAAGAATCAGGCTCAATTAATCCCCCTACCTTTCGATCTCAGCAGCAGACATGTCAACAAGCTAAATTCATGAAAGGGAAAAGTCAGCGGACGTTTGGTTTGAAAAGGAAATGCGCAGTCTTAGGAGCTCTCTTCAATGTGATGCTGACTGCCATATCTACGCCTGCAAGTGCGGCTGATTTTGTGACACGGTGTCAAGATCCTGGAGTAATCAAATGTGTTGGGTTCGACTCGTCTTCTGATATTCAAGGGACGTGGGGAGATCCACACGGCATCCTGTCTGGAGACGCAACCCCGACACTCGACACCACGGTCAAGGCGTCCGGAAATAGCTCTCTCAAGTTTACGATTCCGCCGAATTCTGGAGCAAACTCCTCTGGGTCATACTTCACGAACTTTGCAGACGACCTCTCGGTTCAGTTCGGGGAGAACCAAGAGTTTTATATTCAGTGGCGTCAACGCTTTTCACCTGAGTTTCTCTCTACCTACTATCAAGGCGGCGGCGGCTGGAAACAGGCGATCATCGGCACCGGAGACAAGCCAGGCTGTACCCCTATAAATTCTACAAATTGTTCCACTTCCTGTACCAACCTGGAAGTAGTGACACAGAACACCAATCAGCGCGGTTTTGCTCAAATGTATAACTCCTGCAGCGGGTCGACCTCACATGGAGCATATGATCCATTTAATGAACCGTTTGGTCCATACGATTTTAAGTTACAAAATGCTCGCCCCTCTCCGTACTGCCTCTACTCTCAGGGAAAGACCAATCCACCATCGTATTTTCCACCTCCAGGCAATTGTTTCGGGTACCTTGCTAACGAGTGGATGACCTTTCAAGTGAATATTAAGACAGGCCCGCGAGTAAATGATGAGTTTACTAATAGTTACGTCAAGCTCTGGATTGCTCGTGAAGGACAGCCATCACAACTGGTCCTGAATTGGGGCCCCTACAATCTCACCGCTGGTTCACCAACAGAAAATCAGAAATATGGCAAAGTGTGGTTGCTCCCTTACAATACCGGCAAGGACTCTTCAGTAACATACCCTACTGCCTACACGTGGTATGACGAGTTGATTATCTCGAGGACGATGATCGCGGATCCTTCTGGAACGACAACCCAGCCTCCGTCAGCCCCAACCAGTCTAACCATTCAGTGACGCACGATGACAGATTCGGTTCTTTCCAGTAAGCTCAGACGAACAAAATCTGTACTGTAATGGCTCTCGTGGTTGAATTTACCTTGCCCGCGCGTAGGGAGTGCGCAGCCATGCGCCCCCCTACAGACCCTGTTTCCAGAAAAGAAGGGCTCATAAAACTTTGATGGCAGAGAGGATCCGCTCCCATATGCCAGATTTCGGGTGGAAAAAGAAATAGTTAGAGAATTCCTGATCGCGATAGCTGTCAGTAGGAAATAGCGCGCCATCATAGACAAAACCGTGATATCCTAGCTCTTGCAAAAGGCTGAAGACGTCATGGCTTGTATCACGACTCACTTCGAGAAGCCATCCAGGACGCTGCAAGGATAGCAGTTCTAATCCACCACGGATAACTTCAAGTTCTCCTCCTTCAACATCACATTTAATAAAATCTATTCGAGGGACGGCTTTCCGTTTCCAGAAAGAGTCGAGCGTCATAACCTCTACTGTTGATCGGCGTCCTGTATCACCTGGCTCAGCAAAGCGAGCCCAGTAATATCCACTGAAGCCAGCATGATCGGGAATGACCATCTCGCGCGTTTCAGACGACGAACCAAGTGCAACACGAAAGAGCTGCACATTGGTCCAATGGGCTCGGCGGATCACGGTCTCTAAAATGGTATAGTTTTCCAGTATAGGCTCAAACGCATAGACACGTCCCTCGGGACCCACTAAAGATGAAAATTCTTTCGTATAGATCCCGATATTGGCACCAATGTCTGCCACTGAATCACCAGGACGGACGATAGACTCAAGCAGCACCATCTCTGATTCGTGGAAATCACGATTTCTGAGAACTTGTCTGACGAGATAGCAGCGACGTAGTCGCTGCTGAAACTGGGGACTGCAGGTTCTCAAAACTACTCTCTTCAGTAACTCGTTTCCCCAGTGCATTTTTCACCTTCCCGCTCCCAGATTCATCTCAACAGGATAAACCCAGAATCTTACTATCTGCCTTTGGCGCCTGTGACTTTTCCTTACTCCGCGCGCTTTCCAAAACATGATCTAGCACGCCCATCGACCGCGCCCACGTATACACATTTTCTACGTGCTGACGTCCAGCTCGTGAGAGATCCTCTCGTAACTGCATATTACGTAGAACTTCTAGAACCTGACTCGCAAACCCTTCAGGAGTCTCGGCAACTAATAAATCTTGTCCGGGAATCGCCTGCACCCCTTTAGCGGCTTCCGGCGTGGCGACAACAGGTATTCCCATCGCCATAGATTCAAGGATTTTATTTTGTACACCCCGCGCAATTCTTAACGGCGCAATAGATACAGCAGCATCGAGCAGATAGGGCCGGACGTCTGGTACATGGCCAGTCACCGACACCCCCGGAAGCTCTGCTAAACGACGCACCTTGCGCGCTGGGTTAGAACCAACAATGCGCAGTTCAACTTCAGGCAAGCTTTGACGAATAGAAGGAAAAATCTTTTCTACAAAATAGAGTACTCCATCTATGTTGGGAAAATAATCCATACGGCCGAGAAACACAATGGCCGATGAGTTACGAGTCCTTTGTGAATTTCGTTTAAAATACGTGATGTCCACTCCGTTGGGAATAACCTCACAGGGGACAGGAATGTTCAACATTTGAAACTCATTTAGCTCGCCCCGTGTAGAAACGGTACACTGGTGGAAATGTTTTGCCACCTCTCTTTCGTATGCCCGTAACTTTCGAGCCTCTATTCCGTAGCCAAATGACAGAGGCATGGCTCTCCAACGTGAATAATCAAACCATTTCCCTGAATCGATATCGCCAAAATCGAGAAAACGAAATCCACCTTGAACACCTGTAACATACTGGGCAACAAAGGCGCAGTGGACAAAAACAACGTCAAAGCGCGTTTGCAGAAGTGCTTTCTGGATTCTCCGCCGCAGACGAGAAGAGCAAAAATAGGCAACCGAGGACGGCGCATTTGTGATCAGCGCCTTGCAGGCCTGAGTCCAGCGGACAGTTCGTGGAAGGACTTCGGCGATTACCTCGGTACAATAGTTCTTAAGACCCGCCCCTGCGCGCAATTCTTGCTCAGACTCGGCTAAGCTAGCCACCACCACGGAGTGCTGCCGGCTAAGGTGCTGAATCATATGAAAGGGACGAATTTTTCCTCCCCGATTGGGAGGAAAAGGTAAACGATGGCAAACAAACAAGATTTTCATCGCGAAGCCGCCTCTATCGTTTGCGTCGCCGGTGTATGTCGCCACTCGTTTCCATCCAGAAAGATACGGCACCACAACTCAAAACTGATCAGGGCAAGCAACTGATCAGTGTGGTCACTCCGCTGGGCTTGATGTTGTGCGATGACTTCCTGCACTACCGCCCAGCGAAAGAAGCCTCTTTTCTTGACCTGTTTTTCTGACAGTGTGTCTTGGACGAGCAGCTGCAGATCATTACGTAGCCACGCTCCTACTGGCGCGCCAAATCCACGTTTCTTCCGTTGTATGATTTCGCGCGGGAGCCACGGCTCCACGACCTTCTTGAGCAGGTATTTCATCGATAGCCCACGAACCTTGAGACGAGCAGGAATCCGGCTGGTGAGTTCTACAAGTTCATAATCAACCAGCGGGGCTCGGCATTCGATAGAGGCCGCCATGCTCATTTTATCTGTCAGCGTCAAAAGATCATCTGGCAGGGAAGTTTTAATGTCCACATAAATCATCTGATTTAAACTATCTGCTTGCGGACATCTATCAAAATATCCTTTTAGCACCTGCGAAGCCGGCTCCTCTCTGTCCGACCGCTTTCTAAAGGAATGGTCTTGCATGAGGGCGGCGCGCACATCCGGTGAGAAAGCAGTTACATAACTCATATAACGGAAAGCCGGATCCCCCTCAGCAGTTTTCACGAAAGCATTAGCGTAGCGAAGATAATTTTTCCAACGCGAATGGCGATCCTGGGGCAGCCTGGCAAGCAAGGTTGGCAACCATCTCGCCCGAACGAGGCGAGGCAGCAGCCTGTAATAGCGCCCGAAGCCATCACCCAAATAGCGGCGGTACCCACCAAAGAGTTCATCTCCTCCTACCCCAGACAAAATCACTTTTACACTCTCACGGGCAAGTTTGGACACAAGATAAGTGGTAATGAACGCCGAATCGGCGATCGGTTCATCCAGATGCCAGATTAACCCAGGTAGGAGGCTTGCAACCTCTGGTCGGACAATGATCTCATGATGGTCTGTAGCAAAGGCGCGTGCAACAATTCGTGCGTAGGGCAACTCGTTGTAATAACGATCCTCTCCTGCAAACCCAATAGAATAGGTCTTGACCGGACGGTCTGTCAGCCGCGCCATCGCCGCAACAATCGAGCTCGAGTCAATCCCACCGCTGAGAAATGCGCCTAGAGGGACATCGCTCACAAGTTGAAGACGTACCGATTCGAGCAACTTCTCCCGAACACGTTCTATCCACTCTGGTTCAGAACTTTCCTCGATCTGTTCGAATTGCACCTCCCAATATTCTCGGTCATACACTTGACCCTTCTCGACCAAGAGGTAGTGGCCAGGCAAGACTTTTTCTATTCCTTCAAAGAGGGTCCACGACGCGGGAACGTATCCGAGAGCGAGATATTCGTGAAGGGCCTGAAAATTCACTCGCCGAGGGACATCCTCAGCCTGGAGAATAGACTTGATCTCCGAAGCGAACAGCATTCGATGAGGTTCTCGCCGTACATAGAGGGGTTTCTCTCCTAACCGGTCTCGCCCCAGCACAAGACGCGAATGAGACACATCCCAGAGAGCCAGTGCGAACATACCGCGGAGTCGTTTGAAAAACTCAAGTCCTTCCTCTTCATATAGATGAACAATCACTTCCGTATCAGAATTGCAACGAAACACATGACCACGCGCCTCCAGGTCGGTGCGCAATTCCTGGAAATTGTAGATCTCTCCGTTACAGATGACCCAAACTGTTTCGTCCTCATTCGCAATAGGTTGATGGCCTCCCGCAAGATCGATGATGCTGAGGCGCCGCAGGCCAAACGCGATACCCTTTGCTATATAGTGGCCCTCATTATCAGGGCCACGATGCAGCAAAACCTTACCCATTTTTGCTAAGAGTTCTTGAGTGGGAATAGACTCTTGTCTGAAGTCAACAACCCCATATATTCCGCACATCGTTTTTGTTTTCCTCAGAATGATCTGAACGGAAATACGACAACCAGCAC
>DATLXY010000381.1:0-3640 GCA_035575335.1 Nitrososphaera sp.
TCCGCTATGCTATAGCCTTTCTTGATTGACTGGAGCGAGCCCTTGGCCACAGACTCTTTCATCGCAGGAAATGCCTTTGATTCTACTCCTATTATCTTGACATTGGGATTTCTCGACTTGATTGCGATTGCGACGCCGGCCGCAAGCCCTCCACCTCCAACGGGCAGGTATACTTTGTCTACATCGGGCAAGTCCTCAAGTATTTCGAGTCCAATCGTTCCCTGTCCTGCGATTACGTCTGGGTCATCAAAAGCGTGAATTATGGTTCTTTTTTCTGCCTTTGCTATCTCTTGCACTGCCTTCCATGCCTCATCATAGTTAAAGCCGCGCCTTACCACGGTCGCACCATATGAACGGGTTGCAGCTACCTTAGCTGGAGATGCGTTCTGTGGCATGACTATTGTGCATGGGATCTTTTTTATCGAAGCTGCATAGGCTACACCCTGTGCATGGTTTCCTGCAGAAGCAGCAATGACTCCGTGGCTTGCTTGATTATCTGACAGCCTGCTGACCTTAACAAAGGCACCACGCGCCTTGAAGGAACCGGTCACTTGAACGCATTCGAGCTTCATGAACAGGTTTGTGCCTGCGAGGTGGGAAAATGTCCTTGAGTTCTGAAGTGGCGTCTTTCTGATAGTGCCTGCGAGAAGTTCTTTAGCTCTGAGGATATCCTCGACCTTTGGCATCTGCTGCCTATTGTCAGGATCCCATCCACCGCCATCATTCATGAATACCCATCAGCAGTTGGCGCCTTAATTATAATTATCTCCGAAATAGCTAAAAAGAGCATCTGAAATTGGCAAGCTCCTGCATCTCGCGAGAGCCTGCATCATGTGCTTTCAATAACCCAAAAAATCGGATAAAAATAATAAGTCAAGGCCTTATGGTGGGCAGCCTTCCATCTTTTGTATCCAGTAGCCATTCTGTCTGATAGCCTTCTCTACAAAAGGTGGTGCTTCCTGTATGTGGCAAAACTGGCATTCTTCTGCCGTTATCTTTTGTCCGCCCTGACCTACCATCTCGAGATACTGCTTGCCGTATTCAATTGCTTTCTCATACGGAGTGCTTGCTTCCACTACAACGTCAAAGTGCATTATCCTGCCATCCTTTTTCGTTACGTATGTGTCATAGACTGCGCATTCCATTTGACGGTAAATCCGCTTTTATGGTATTTATTCTATTTCCTTTTTCTCAGAGTGTGCAATATGAGATTTCACTGGCGGCCAGAGTCATAATCACAGTTTAAATCGGATTCCTGTAGTGATCTTGGCATGTTCGGTTTACCGTCACTTAACAATTCCAAGGCAAAGGATTTTCCAAAAGACTTTGTCTGGCTCAATACTGACAGGCCACTATCACTTGAAGACCTACGGGGTTACGTGGTTATACTTGATTTCTGGACGTATTGCTGCATCAACTGCATGCACACACTACCTGACTTGGAATGGATTGAAAAAAAATACCATGGCAAACCTGTTGTGGTTATAGGAGTACATTCTGCCAAATTCTACAATGAGCAGGAAGCCGAGAACGTCCGAGAAGCCATTGGTAGGTATGAGATCAGCCATCCTGTTATTGTCGATAGGAATATGGAGATCTGGGAATCGTATGGCGTGAGTGGCTGGCCAACGCTCGTAGTTATTGATCCAAAAGGCAATGTTATCTATCAACAGTCGGGTGAAGGCCAACGCGAGAACCTCGACGATGTAATTTCAGTTTTGCTTGAACGCAACAAGGAAATATTGGCAAAAGAACCGATTGTGATAAAGAGACCGGCAGCTCCCTCTACACGGACACTATCGTATCCAGGTAAACTATCACTCTCGCCCAGCGGTAAAATGCTCGCCGTTAGCGACTCAAATCACAACCGAATTCTTGTTATCGATGTCAGTAGCGGCAAAATAATTTACAAGATTGGCAGCGGAACAAAGGGTCTGAGAGACGGCACTTTCGAACAAGCACGCTTTTTCCGGCCGCAAGGGGTTCTATGGGTGGCTGAAGAAATCTATGTCGCTGATACCGAGAACCATGCCTTGAGAGAAATTAACCTCAAGTCAGGAACAGTAAAGACACTTGCAGGTGATGGCAAACAGGGATACTGGGTCCAGTCGACGCAGGATGCGCGGGTAACCCGGCTGAGCTCGCCCTGGGATCTCGCATACGATAGAGGGTTCATATTTATCGCTATGGCTGGCTTGCACCAGATATGGACATATCACATTGAAACCAACAAGATAGGCCCGTTCGCAGGCAGCGGCTATGAAAACATTGTAGATGGCCAGCTTGAAAGAGCCCAATTCGCTCAGCCAAGCGGCCTCTCAATATCTGGAAGATATCTCTTTGTCGCGGATAGCGAGGTTTCTGCAGTGAGAAGAATAGATCTTGACAGCAAGACGGTTGAGACCGTGGTGGGCGAAGGATTGTTCATTTTTGGTCATAGTGATGGCCCGCTAGATTCTGCCAGACTTCAGCACCCCCTTGGAGTTGCTTGCGGAGACGGCAGGATTTATGTTGCTGACACCTACAACCACGCGATAAGGCTTGTAGACCTCATCGAAAAAAAGGTGTCAACACTTGTAGGCAGACCGGAGACGAAAGCTGTTTGCAACATCAACGATCCGTCATGTGACACACTCGGTCTGTATGAACCAAGTGATGTTAAAGTGCATGGCAACACGCTTTACATCTCTGACACGAACAACCATCTAATCAGGATCTACGATCTTGAAAAGAATGTGCTCAAGACTCTGACCGTCAGGGAATAGGGATGAAATTCGTGCAGCATTTCATACAGACCGCGAGAAAGCCAGTATCCATCAAAGATAGCGTAACATCCATCAATCACTGCATTAACGATGACGTCTCGCCAACCTTTCATGCATCTTTTTCTTGAATTGCAGTGTATGCACGAGTTACTTGGCTATCGCTGACCCGACCGTGGAGTGCAGCATACCCGAACTGCTGCGCAGCTCGACATCCATGGAATAGTCAATCTCCTCTAGACCCTACAAGAGATCCGTCTTCTGCCACAGTGCAGCACAAGGGGACAATCGTCACAATATCAGAATATGTGATAGCGAACTATCTCATAGAATGAAACCAAGCGACGCTAAATGAACCTAATCTTTGACACAGTCTGGTTTCTTATCTGATGTTAGAGCTTATTTCCCACCTGATGCACCCGCCATGAGCGGATATTAGTGTTTAAGATGCTCGCTCCAAGGTCGTCTTTCATAGAACCTGTCCTGCTAATGTATACTGGGATGGTTGGTCACCTCTCTATTCCAAGAATCATCTCCTTGCCTAATACGAGGCCTCCTAAGATCAACCACACGATGGTGGCATGGAGTAGTTTCTTGCGCTGCACCAATAGAAAGTCTTTATTGAAAGCTTTTTCTTATCAGATGAACATGTACCCAAGCGACATTTTATCGAGGATGTATGCAAGGGAGAACAACAAGATCGAGCTGCTGCCAAAAAAGGAGGCTGCACCGTGGGAAATCGATGATGTACTCCAGACCAACATCTTTAACGTAATGCTAAATCGCAGATCTCAGCGCAAGTTCGACGACCGTGAGGTGGAGGAATGGAAGCTGGAGATGGTATTTGCAGCCGCAGACACGGCCCCGACTGCCGGTGG
>DATLXY010000382.1:0-2495 GCA_035575335.1 Nitrososphaera sp.
ACCAACGGGGCCAGAGTGCTCTAATTGCAGCCTCGCATCCTGATACCTCCTGACCATCCACGTGCCAAATCCCTCTATACACGCGAGGTTCTTGTAGACGGTTATCGGCGGGGACTTGTCGCGGCAGAGGGACTCATAGCACATGGCAGAGGAGAGGCCTTTGACTACCTTCTGGGAGAACGCACAACTAGGGCCGCACAGAGAGCAATCAGGGCCGCTGCGGCAATGTTGCTACTTTCAAAAAAACTTGTGATCTCGGTCAACGGCAACACGGCGGCGCTCTGTCCCAGAGAGGTGGTAGAGCTGGCAAGAGAGGCAGGTGCGGCCATAGAAGTCAATCTCTTTTACAGAACTGAAGAGCGGGAACAGGCAATCAAGGCCGAACTTGAAAAGTACGGCGCCAGAAATGTACTGGGTGTTGGACCGAGAGCATCTGCAAGAATCCCAGAACTCCAGAGTGAGCGCAGGCGCGTCGACCCCGATGGGATCTATGTTGCAGATACGGTGTTTGTTCCTCTCGAGGACGGTGACAGGACAGAAGCGCTCGTAAGAATGGGCAAGAAGGTGATCACAGTCGATCTAAACCCACTTTCTAGAACTGCCAAGACTGCAGATATCACCATAGTCGACAACATCACAAGAGCGATGCCGGCCTTGATAAGCACAGTCATCGAGATGAGGACGAGCAGGTCGCTGAAAAAGATCGTCGACAGGTTTGACAACAAGAAGAACCTTCGCGAATCTGTCAGAATAATGAGAAGACTAGGTTGATCATGATGACAGCGGCGCAGGCGAAAAAGAAGGCAAGCGTGAACGATATCATCGCAATGAAAGGGTCTGAGAAGATTTCCGTTCTTACGGCGTACGACTACTCCACTGCTCTTATCTGCGACAATGCAGGAGTTGATGTTATACTCGTGGGCGATAGCGCAGGGAATGTTGTACTCGGATACACTAGCACGGTGCCGGTCGGCATGCAGGAGATGATGACATTTTGCGGCGCAGTGGCAAGAGGCGTCAGGCGGGCCATGATAGTTGGTGATATGCCGTTTGGTTCATACCAGCCAAGTCCAAGTATCGCAGTCGAAAATGCGGTGCAGCTGGTAAAGGCCGGATGCGATGCAGTCAAGCTTGAGGGGGGCTCAGAGATCATTGATACCATTAGGGCGATATTGGGTGCAGGAATTCCTGTGATGGGTCATATCGGACTAAGGCCACAGACATCGTCGCTGTGGGAGGGATACAGGCTGCAAGGAAGGACGAAAGAGGCGGCGATAAACCTGATCGATGACGCAAAGGCCCTCGAAAAGGCAGGTGTTTTCAGCATCGTGCTTGAAATGGTAGCAAGCGAAGTGGCAGAGGAGATAACAAGAAGCGTGTCTGTTCCGACGATAGGCATAGGCTCTGGCGCAGGATGTGATGGCCAAGTCTTGGTTCTCCACGACATGCTTGGGATCTACGAGGCAATAAAACCGAGGTTTGTCAAGAGGTACGCCGAGATGGGCAAGGCCATATTTGATGCCGTCTCGACCTATATAAGAGAGGTCAAGGAGGGGCGGTTCCCGGAGGAATCAAACACATTCCATATGGGAGCCGAAGAGCTGGAGAAATTTAGAAGGGCGGTGAAAGAGAAATGATGAGGGCAAAGAGGGACGTGCACCCTTCAAAGGACATTGTCGGGACTCATGGGACCGAGCTTGTTGACAAGAAAATAGCCCTCTGCATTACAGGCAGTGTTGCGGCGTACCGTGCTATCGACCTTGCTCGCTTATTGATGCGTCACGGCGCAGATGTCCACACTGTCATGACAGAATCAACCGCGACCACCCTTCTCCACCCCGAAATGATGAGATGGGCTACCGGAAACGAAGTTGTCACAAAGTTGACCGGAAATCTAGAGCACATCATGCTCGCAGACTATGGCATGTCGGATCTGATAGTCGTTTACCCCTGCACGGCCAACACGATCGGCAAGATGGCAGCCGGAATTGACGATACCCCGGTCACATCGGTGCTGAGCGTCGCGCTCGGGAGCAAGATCCCGATAATAATCGCACCTGCTATGCACGGAGCAATGTACGAAAACAAGTTCATACAGCAAAATATCGAGAAGTTGAAGGGGCTGGTCACCTTCGTGGAGCCGAATATTGAAGAGGGAAAGGCAAAAGTCGCCGACCCCCAGCTGGTAGCCGCTGCAGCGATCAGAATATTGTCGAAGGGCCCGCTTGCAGGAAAGCGGGTAATCGTGACGGCAGGCAGCACGGTCGAGCATATCGACCCGATAAGGGTGATTACAAATACCAGTTCTGGTAAGATGGGCATCGCGATAGCTCGTGAAGCCGAGCGGATGGGCGCGCACGTGACCCTGATCTACGGGCATGGAACAGAGGACGTAGATGGCAAGGCAGTGCGGAGGGTGAGTACAAGCGAGGACATGTACAATGCAGTCGTTTCAGAACTATCCTCAAGAAAATATGACATCGCGATAATGGCGG
>DATLXY010000383.1:0-2033 GCA_035575335.1 Nitrososphaera sp.
AAATGCGGATATGAGGCAATGGCTGATCATGTTGCTGCTTGCAGCAATATCGCTGCGCGGGCTGTAGTTGTCAACCAGCCTATTGTAGCGCCTCTTTTTTAGGCAGTTACAAGCCCGCTGCTTTAGCAGTGGGTAGTTGACTTATGAGTGGCACTTTCAGTTACACACATCGATGATACTTTTCTTCAGCCCATTGCGGTTATTTGTAGGCTTATTTAACAACTGCGATTGTGACCGGCTCAGTAGAAACCATTCGCAATTCGTTGATTTAAACAGAGACGTCCATGATGTCACGATTTGATGGCAATACGCACCACATTATTTGGCTCTGAAATCTAGTGGCATCAGCGTTTTGGAGATGGTTTCTACCTGGCCTCAAACAATTTAATAATTGCGCTATTTTGAAATGTGAGAAACGTAGTCTGCGATAAATATCTGCAACAATCAAAAGCTCTTGGCGTTAACTTGACACTATCCAACAAGAGGACAAAATCACGGTAAAGATGATGAAAGAGGAATCAATCTATCCGCTTGGTACGGTTAGTTGTAGGGACGGCAGAGTCTGTGCATATAGAGATGTACCTGAAGGCGCTATGGTACATTTCGGAAAAGGGTGAAGAGATCAGGGTCAGCTCTATGGCCAAATCAAATTATTAGAAGGGCTACGTGTTGGAAAGCAGATGATAAGGAATACCCGGCTGCTCGAAGTGCTCATGAAAAATGCACTAAAGATCAACATAGACGAAGAAATGGTTTGTGGGATAGAGCATCACATGAAGGATATTTTCACAGACGCGCTATGCACGCTATTGAAGCACCCAAGACAGTGCCCGCATGGTCGTGAAATTCCACCCGGTAAGTGCTGTCCTAATTAATTATTAGATAGAGTCGCCCCATTTGACATTCTCAATTTTGAGAATGATAAAATAAGTTATTAGACACCGGGCAATTTTACCATGCAGATGAATAAGTACGTCCTAATTATTCCAGCAATACTGGCTGCGGGCATTGCAATAGGTTACGCTGCAACTTTTGCAACAGCTTCTCCTAATACTGCTCGGGAGACAACGCCAACAGTGACAGTTGCAATACAACCTACAGCAAATGCAGCAGATATCCAGTCGCAAGCCACAGAACTTGAAACATTTTTGGAAAAAGAAACAGGCTATGAAGTAGACATCTATGTGCCTACATCTTATGCAGGTGTAGTCGAAGCACTCAGGTTTGGACAGGCTGACATGGCACTCATGAGCGCATGGCCGTCGTACCTCGCAGTGCAGAAAGCAGGCGCAACTTTAGAACTTGCAGAGGTCAGAGAGGTGGTCATTGGTCAAGATCTGGTCGAGGAAACATACTACTACTCATACTGGGTTACCAAGCCAGATGCCCCGTACACCAGTCTAGAAGATCTTAGAGGAGCCAGGGCTGCATTTCCAAGTCCACTGTCTACTTCAGGATACGTTATTCCGATGAAGACGCTAGTTGACGAAGGACTCGTCACCGTTCCACAAGGAGGAACAGTAGATCCAAAGACGTTCTTCTCTGAAGTGCGGTTTGCAGGAGGGTACGCTCAAGGGTGGGAAGCGCTAAAGAACGGCCAAGTTGATGTCACAGTAATAGCAGGTGATGTCAGCGAAAGCCTCTATAGGGATGTGATTGCCAACACAAAAATCATCGCAGAGCAAGGTCCAATTCCGTCGCATGGTGTGGTGTTCAGCAAAGATATCGATCCTGAAGTAAAGCAGAAACTAAAGGAGGCAATGCTGAAGCTGGGCCAGGACGATGCTTCAAGGCAGATAACGAAAAAGCTGGTGTCGGCGATATTTGTAGGATTCAGAGAAACAACGGCTGAAGAGCACCTAAGTGAACTAACACCAGCTCTGCAGGCGACTGGGCTGAGCTTTACAGAAAGCCTGAAATGACGCATCAGCACGGTAGCATTGCATCATGAATGACATCCTGCGCCTAAACGACATACACTTCGCTGCCGGTCAAAGAGAGATCCTAAAAGGTCTCTCGATGTCAGTCAAGGC
>DATLXY010000384.1:0-2082 GCA_035575335.1 Nitrososphaera sp.
CAAGCTTGATAGCATAGTCGTGAAGGCCTCTTCAGTGCCGAAGCGTCGTTCTCAAAGTCAATGCTTACACAGTCGATGGCCAACTGCCGAATGTTTCTTCGTGACCGGAAGCTTAGGTTCTACCCTGTATGACCGCTTCACGCTCTTTATTGCTTACAATAGCAAATGACGTATGCGGAAAAGTACCTAATACACCGCCATCAACCAAGACGCGGCAGAACCGTCATTGATAAGGATTTTAACCCCCCTATTGTAACCAACACTCGTTGTTGGCTAGAAAGGTCGCAGCTGCGCGCAGCAGCAAAGTTACAATTTCGACTCTTGGTTCTCACTGTGCACTGCAGGTGCTAAAGGGCGCCAAGGACGAAGGCTTTCGCACGTTGCTTGTATGTGAAAGGCAGCGGCTGGGCCTTTACAGACGCTTTAGATTCATCGACGAAATTCTTGAGGTTGACAGTGTTAGCGAGGTCATGAGCGATAGGTGCAGAAAGTTCCTAGAGCAGACAAACTCGATCTTGATACCTCATGGCACCCTCATATCGCAGATGAAAAGCGATGAGATAGAAAAGATTGGAACCCCGATCTTTGGCAACAAGTGGATACTGAGGTGGGAGGCTGATAGAGAGCTCAAAGAAAAGCTGATGGACGAAGCTGGACTGAGGACACCGCGGCCAGTCAAATCAAAGGACGAGATCGATGGCCTCTGCATAGTCAAGCTGCACGGCGCGGCAGGCGGCAGGGGCTACTACCTTGCATGGAATCGGGAAAGCTTCGAGAAAGGCGCCAGACGTCTTATCGACCAGAAAGTAATCAGCAGCGAAAAAGATCTTTACATTCAGGAATTCATCAGAGGCGTTCCAGTCTACTTTCACTATTTCTATTCTCCAATAACTGGTGAGCTGGAGCTTTTGGGAATCGACAGGCGCTATGAATCGGACATTGACGGCATTGGTAGGATTCCGGCGAGGCAGCAGCTTGAAGTGGAGATTGAGCCCTCTTACAATGTCATTGGCAACATACCGCTTGTATTGCGCGAATCACTGCTTGACGGGGTCTACAAGATGGGTGAGAACTTTGTACGTGCAGCAGAGAGGCTGGTGCCCCCTGGAATGATAGGACCATTCTGCCTTGAAGGAGTCTATGACAGGGAGGGCAAATTTACAACCTTCGAGTTTTCCGCGCGGATTGTAGCCGGCACAAATCTCTACCTAGACGGCTCACCATATTCCGGCTTGCTTTATGACGACCCGATGAGCATGGGGAGAAGAATTGCGCGGGAAGTCAAGATAGCGAGCAGCAAGGGAAAGCTTGCCAGAATCATAACTTAACCTGAAGAATATTTTTTATCCTTAATTTTTTCAACGTTAACTGTGGCCGGAGACAAACAGGGACTCAGCGCTGAAAGATCTGCCGAGATTGCAGTAGGGGAGGCTGAAAAAGCCAGAAATAGCGGCATGTTTGGTGTTGGCGGACTCGATAGACAACAATAGAGGTGTAATAATTAGCGTGATTCGCAATAAGGTGATCCAAAGTGGCTCTGTCCGCGACCCCACAGCGCATGTAGACAGCTGGTTGACTGGTACTATTCTTCAAGAAACGGGAATAACCTTCACTCTGAACGTATGATGACAATAGTGACATCATTGGATCCGTGCCTGATGTGCGCGTGGTACATTCTCACTGGCGAGTTTAACGTAATCCACCTTATCCAAGACGATCAGGCCGGCATAACCTGTCGAGAACAAGATTTCCCAACGCTGCCAACTGGGCTTAGGCAGAAAGCCAAGGAAACTTTTTCCGCTTCTGGTGTTGTTGGCAAAAGAAGTTTCAGCGGGCCCGCCGACTCTATCTTCCACAGAGGCGAGATCGATAGCAGATTTGGCCAGCGCTCGATTCACGCTTTTTCTTGTAGTCACGGAAAAGTCATGGCTATTATCAATCCCATGGTCAGTCGCTGAATAAACTATACCAAGTAGCATAATTAAGCTGACACCCCTTCAGTCAGATATTTCCTCATATCAATAAGATGGAAACGCTTTGTGCGAAAGTAATGCCATATCCTCCTCCGTATCTTCCTCTTTA
>DATLXY010000385.1:0-8565 GCA_035575335.1 Nitrososphaera sp.
TGGGTTAGCAGGTGTCATGCCGGAAGTGGACAGGGAGCTTAGCGAGATCAATGGGGTGTTCAGCGACATCATGATGAGCGCAGGAAACATGGGCAACACCTCGTTTGCCTTTGACGCAAGCGGCGAAGAAGTCGACAAGATTCTTGCAGAGGCCGGTGCTGTCGCTGAGCAAAGAATGAATGCAAGCTTCCCAGACGTACCGGTTGGCACTGTCGGCGGCAGCAAGGCAGGAACAACAAGTGAGAACGCACAGTTCTAGGCGTTCGTTACTTCTTTTTCCTTTTTCCTTTTTTCCATTTTTCCGGTTGTACAGCAGGGTACAGTTGCATCCTCAATCTTAAGATAACCGATGTCGTCCCGTATACATCCTCGCTCCCGATAGAGGGTGTATGTCAGACTGTCCTGTAGTGACCGTAACTCCCGCAAGGCGGTTAAATCCCAAATTGACACCTCATCACCATTGGAGATGTTCTGGATAACATGTCAAATCCGCAGCGAATCATATTGACATCATGCGAATGTTCGCGATAAATGATCACTTCATAACAGGGGGAGCGAGATATTGCCCTTACTCACAAAGGCTCTATCTCAATATGGCGGCCTTGTCTCCTTTAGGCTCTAATTCTTGCGAGAACAGTCTCCTACACTTGTTGCCAGGCTCAAGAAGTGTTATCAGCATAAATGTTACGCCAGAGTCGTGCTAGTTGTGCTCACCTAACAGTTACGGATTTGGCCAAATTCCTTGGGTAGTCAGGGTCTACGTTTTTTGCAAGAGCAAGCTGATATGCCATTATCTGAAGCGGTATGACTTCTACTATTGGATAGTAAACTTCTTGGTTCAAGTGAGGTATCTCTATCCAATAGTCATAGACGTCATCCTTGCGATCGGAAATGCCAATGAGTGTTGCACCACGTGCCTTGATTTCGTGAGCGTTAGAGATCGTATCATTGAACGTGGAGTCATGAGGGTTTATAATTATGACAAATGTGTTCTTCTCCATCAGTGCAAGCGGACCATGCTTAAGTTCGCCGGCGGCTATTCCCTCTGCATGGACATATGCGAGCTCCTTGAGCTTTAATGCGCCTTCAAGAGCAATAGGATAGTGGAGGGATCGCCCAAGCAAGTAAATATCAGTTGCATTCTTTATATTCTCAGCTGTCTTGGCGATGTTTTCTTGGTTTGCAATAACAGCCTCGACAGCCTTCGCAAACTCCGCCTTTTCTGTTCCTAGGCAGCGGTTGCACAGTCTGTCTGTGATATTGTAGATCAGCGCAAGCTGGCCCGTGAAGCTCTTTGTCGCAGCAACACCGATCTCCGGTCCGCAGTTTGTAAACAGGCAAACATCGCTTGCCCTGGCCAGAGATGATGTCCTGACGTTGACTATTGAGAGTATCTTGGCACCCTGGCTCCTGGCCAGCCTAACGGCTTCAAGTACATCCGCAGTCTCACCACTCTGCGAAATCGCAACCAACACGGACTTATCGTCTATTGCAGCAAGTGCATACTGAGATTCACTTGATAGTACCGTCTCAGCCCCGATCTTTCCGAACCTAGCAAGCATGTACTTGAATATCAGAGCCGAGTGATAGCTCGTGCCGCTTCCAGTGATATAGATGTCCTTTGCACTTGCGAGGATCTCACAGAACTTGGCCATATTTGCTTCGTCTTGTCTGCCTGCGTGCACTACAGTCAGTCTCTGCTCGTTTATCTCTTTGATAGTGTGGTGCGCATACTTGCCCTTGTCTATGTCTCCAAGTTCCCAGGCTACTTGGGTTATTGGATGGGCGACGGCCCTTCCTCCAAAGTCGAAAACCTCGAGCTTGCTATCGTCGACGATGCAAATATCACCATTCTCGAGGAAAATTGCCTTATCTGTGTACTGTAGGAAGCCTAACACATCGCTTGATATGAAGTAACCGTCATTTGCGACGCCTATCACCAGGGGTTCTTCATACCTGGCTCCACTGATTGTGCCGTCCTGAAAGACTGCTACAAATGCATAGTTTCCCTTTAGCCTCTTGCAGGTCTCGATCATGGCCTCCTTGACTCCTTTAGCATAATAGACCTCCAGCAGATGAGCAATGACTTCGCTGTCAGTTTCGCTTCTAAAGGAGTGCCCGGAAGAAATGAGATCCTGTTTTAATTCCTTGTAATTCTCGATTATGCCGTTATGAACCACCGCAATGTCATTCTTGCACGCTGAATGTGGGTGCGCATTCCTAGCAGTTACGCCACCATGGGTAGCCCAACGCGTGTGACCTATCCCGATCCTGCCCTCCATCTGACTGAGGTTGATGCTCTTGTTAACCTCTAGGACTTTGCCTGTGCCCTTGCGTACCAAGATTTTGCCACTATCAAATGTGGCGAGCCCGACGCTATCGTAGCCCCTGTATTCCATCCTCTTCAGGCTGTCGACCAAGATGGGCGCTGCAGCGTTCTTGCCTTTATAGCCAATAATCGAACACATCGAACGGAAGAGCATTAATCAAGAATTTAAGTACCATCAAACCTGCGAAGATACCGTTTAATCATACTTTGTAGTGGTCCGTGCAAGATAGATCAAATCTGGCTTTATACCGCTACATAACGTTATATAGTGGTATATGTAATTTCACAGTTGTTGGAAAAAAGGCTGGTTTCGGAAAGGAATGGACAAACATCATCAAAAAAAATCATTGTATTTCGAGACGTCGAACGCATGCGCGTCCTTTCAAATCCCGTTGCGTGGCGTGTTATGGAACTGCTTTCAAAGAGGCCGATGTATCCGGCACAGGTCGCAAAGGAGCTGAAAATCTATGAACAGAGTGCCTACTATTACATTCGCAAACTTGTCAAGATAGGTGCTGTCGAAGAGGTCGGCAGCGAGTTTGTGAGAGGCGGTACAGCACGACTCTATCAAACCTCAAGCCCTGCTTTTGGAATAGAAATGGACTGGGGCGAAAGTAAGGTAGCTCCATTGTGGTTTGGTAGTAACCATCCAAGTGCATCGAGGTTTTTCTCAAGCTTTGTATCTGGTAGGGAGTTCAGGGGTCTCTTGGTAGTGGGGGCTCCTGACCCTCATGGTCCATACAAGTCTTCGGCAAGGGATGGTCACTATGCAGTACATCTCGCTTTCTTTCTCGGTCACATCACAGGGGCGATCCCTTCAGACTTTGTGGTAAAACTGGACGTCGATGCAAAGGCTGAAAAGGTGCTAACCGGATACGACCTGATTTCAATCGGAGGACCGGGTACAAACATCGTTACCGCAGAATTTAACCGCTACCTACCAATCCGTTTTGACGAAAAGAACTTTTGGTCTGGGCTCACCGATGAGTCTGGTAATCGGTACAGCCTCGACAACCATGGCCTTATCGCCAAGATAAAGAACCCCTACGACACCAATTCGAACATTGTCGTTGTCGCTGGCGTGCGGTCGGCCGGGACAAAATCTGCTGTAATTGCGCTGACCAACTACAGCGAAGAGGTTCTAAAAAAGTACAGCGGCGAAGACAGATGGGCTTTAGTTGTGCAAGGCTTCGACATGAACTCTGATGGGAAAATAGATCACGTTGATGTCGTAAGCGGCCTATGATGCCGGCTGGGGAGCAGCGGTACGGGGGATTTCGACATGGATCATGATCTGGGGTTCCTCGTCCTTCCTAACAAGGTAGCCCGGGATGTTGACCTTACGGCTGCCTATGGATACATGCCCGTGGGTCACTATCTGCCTTGCCTGGTACGGTGATGTTGCACCGGACTTTCTCATCACAATCGTCTGGAGTCGACGTTCAAGCAGATCCTCTGCCTTTAAGTTCAAAATGTCATCAAGCGTCGCGCCTTCTTTTACCAGCCCGAGCCTATTCAAAAAGTTCAGGAGTCTTTTTTCCTTCTCTGATCTTGCTTCAGCGGACAGAGCAAGGAGTGCCCGTGCTTGGTTCCTTATCCTTGCAACCTCTGTCTGGGCTTTCCAGAGTTCTCTCTTGTTGCGAAGGCCGTACGAACCCATGATATAGAGCTCAGTGCTGAGCTGATCAGTGGTCCAGATCATCCTTGGACGGCGATATAGCTTCTTTGATTTACGAGGATCTCCCATCTACACCACCTGTTATTTCTTGGGCTCAGCGGGAGCTGATGCCGATGCTGGACCGGACGATGGTTTGGATGCCGATGCTGGAGCTGCAGCCGGCGCTGCCGCGGACTTTCTTACGCCTACTGCGCCTCCTTTTCGGCCTGTGGTCCTTGTGCGCTGGCCTCTTACTCTCAGGCCAAACATGTGGCGGTAGCCGCGCCAGCTCATAACGAGCTTTTCGCGTTCAATATCGTTTGAAGAAGCAAAATCAAGGTCAGAAGTAATCAGGTGGCGATCCGAGCCATCGTCCATGTTTTTCCTTCTGTTCATATACCATTGCGGAACGCCTACCTTGGAGGGATTAGCAATTGCCTGCTCAACTTCGCCAAGCTCGCTGTCAGACAAGAATCCAACACGCTTGTCTGGGCTAATGTTGAGCGCCTGCAAAATAACCTGAGCAAGATTGTAACCTATGCCTTTGATTTCACTGAGTGCAACAATAACTTTCTTGCTGCCCTCAATATCCTTTCCGGCGATTCTAAGGATGTGCTTATACTCTGATGCTGACAAATTACATAATCCCGAAACAAATTCGGCAATAAAAACCAATCTGGATGCTGCGGGTCCTGTCAGTCCGGGTGACACAAGACTATCAATAACCTCCTATTCGGTAAGTAAGAATGTGTGTTCCTAGACTCAGCATCGAGAGGATCGTGCCTCTAGGACGGTCAGGAAAAACGAGAAGAACGTGGTTCTGAATGCAGCTCCTCTTACAACTAGTAGAACTTGCTAGCTGATTATCAGAGAGCAGACAGGCTGGGCGTGTACAAACCAGCTGTGCGAAATGTGGCGTATAAGTTGAGGAAGAATCCCTAATGAAGGCCCGCAAAGCGGATCGAACAGTGGTTGTTAAGAGATGATAAAGTCCGCAGGCTGCAGAAAAATTGAAATATTTTCAAGAAAGGCTTGTCCGAAGACACCTACAATATTTAATCTTCATGCTAGGAACCTATTTTGTCAAATTTTTTAATTATATGGTGCGTTTTGCTTCATGTAAAGCATTATAAGCTTATTGCTGGCAGACTTCTTCGAAAAGATGACGAACAAAAAGCAGATTGCCGGCGTCCAGAAGCTTGCAGACAACAGCAAGACAGCTGAGGAGCTGGCTTATGAAGAATACCAGCGACAGCTGGAATTGGCAATAGAGAACCACTGACTTTACGGAAACCTTTGGTCTTATAGATGACTTAGGCAGGAATCAGTCACCTATAAGACCAAAGTCACATCTGCAAGTAGTAATCCTCTCAGGGTTCGCTTAGTTTTTGAAATCGCCCATGGCTGGTTGTGCAAAACCAGGCCACCTCGTTTATGCCTATTGTGAATAATAAAAATTCAGCATAATCTCCCTGCGTCTATGCGCTAGTAAGAAGACAACTGCATCTCGATATTGACATATGCGGCTCTTTACATGTACTTACATCTTTCCTGCAGTTTACCGGAACGACAATTGTTATCATCATAGAATCCTTTTTGTAGCCGAAACAGTCAATTCCTCATGCTCTATCTTGCTTTTCCACTCGCCGCCTCAACTTTCCGGTGGGATACAACCTGTTCAGTAACCGCCCCGTCCGCGCAGTGTTCGCATGTTTCGGAATACACAGCATAGCCACTTCTTGTCGTCGGGATCGGCATGTGGTATCGCTGTATTTTTGGGCAGGGATCTGCGAAATGTGTATACACACGCTTTTCTGCGTCAAATAATCCAGTTGGGGAAACACATTCTGGGCACACGTAGCGCGCGTACACACGAAGGCCGGCGGTAAATTCACAGATAATGTGTTCACCAAGCTGGTGGAAAAGTACCAGATGAGTCTTGCACCGTATTACAGGCTCGACTTTCTACAATGCTGGCACAGGACTGTGCGGCGTAGAGGATGGAACTAGGAGTCTATTTGGTGAGGCATGGTGCATCTAAAGATCCTGCAGGCCATTAGCGCGTCGCGAACAAACTCGTGAAGTGTGGCAAGACGAGATATCTCAAGTGAAGTGCCGTGATTAATGGCCCCAGTGGTGTTCTGCTTCACTCTATGTGTGACGTATGTTTATTGTACAAAGGAATATTGTGATGAGCAAGGTGTTGGGGCTAATTGGCAGAGATAGATAGGAGGTGTGTGTGGGTGTTGTATGCATATATGTGATATATTTGGCGGTAAGAAAATACTCTTTGTCCTCTGAACTTTACTTGAGGTCCCGGCTAAAGATATCCAGAATCAAGGTTTTTCTTCTTATCATACCCAATTATGACCCCGGATGAAAAATTCTGTAGGTCTCAAACGGGGCACGACGGCCAACCTATCTTCGGGTCAAGGGAGGGTGCATGAGGTACTGAATTACACCACAATTATCCGTATAACCTTAAAATTACGAGAAAGCGGCGTGGCTTCTATCTCGAAATGAGCGCGAAATTTGAGGAAGCGGTCCGCCGTTCCTATAGTACAAGACCAAAATACACTGAATTAATGCCAGGAGTTCCTGAAGACTATAAGCAGATAAATACGCTAGGGGACCTGCTCAAGATAAACTACAAACATGTTACAGTCCAAGAGCAGATGCGTGGCAACCTGGTTGCCAAGTTGAAAAAGGCCGAACATCCGTATCCCGGAATCATTGGTTATGACGATGATGTAATTCCGGCGCTCAATAGAGCGATTCTGTCTGGCCATGACATTCTACTTATTGGCCAGATCGGTCAAGCAAAGACCAAGATTGCCGAGGCAATTGCTAAGAATCTCCTCTCGCTCATACCAGTGGTAAGAGGGACTATAACAAACGACATTCCTACGACTATCCCCGAAGATCAGTTAATTGCACTCTTGACCGATTCTCCGGTAATTCGTACCCAACCCGAATTCACTGTGTCACCTGAATGCGAGGATATCATACGTGAAAACAAACTTGAAACGAAAATCGATTGGATATCTGGAGCCGACAGGTACAAGTACATTCTCTCTACCCCTGACATTTCGGTCAAGGATCTCGTTGGACAGATCGATGCCATCAAAATCGCCAAGAAAGGAGTTGAGCTGTACAGCATAGAATCTTACTCTGCGGGACAATTGCTGCAGGCCAGGCATGGAATACTTTGCATTGATGAATTGCCTGTTCTTGACCCGCGCAAGCAGGTGTCTTTGCTCAGCGTCTTGCAAGAGGGTAAGTTTACCACCGGTGCATATCCTGTAGTGTTCAAACCCGATGTCAAGATCATCGCGACTGCAAACCCTATTGACTATACACATTCCGGCAAGATAATCGAGCCCCTTTTTGATAGGCTGAGGAGTCATGTTGATACACATTATCCCAAGACAGTCGATGACGAGATGCTCATAATCGTGCAGGAGTCCAGAATATCAGATGCCAAGAATGTACTGCTGCCTGCATTCATGGTTAAGACGATAGCTAAAATAACACAGATGACTCGTGCCCACCCAGACGTGAATCACGACAAGGGTGTGAGCGTCAGGATGGGGGTGCACTCGATCGAGGTGATAATAGCGGAAGCCGAGCGCACCCGATCTATCGTTTTTGGCGTGAAGGCTGTTCCGAGGGTCTGCGACATCCATTCAATCCACCAGTCCAGCAAGTTCGAGCTGTCGGAAATGGAGGACACACGGGAGAACAGAAGTAACGTGCTCAATTCGATAATCGAAAGTGCACTCAAGGAAGTATCCCTTGAGTATATCCAAAAACTCTCGCCAGAGCTACTTACAAGAGTAAAGAGCGACTTTGCAAAGAATAAGGCATTCCAGGTGTCGCAGGTTATGGTCGGCGGGGGAAAGGCCCCTGACTACGAATCACAATTGGCCAAGTTCCCGGCATTAAAGGCGGCAGTCAACGAAACGATCTCGATAGTAATAGACGAGCAAAAGCAGCTCGTGGAAAGGGCTAAGCGGCATGGCATCAGAACGGACAGTATCGAGCTGATGCCCGACCTAGATGGTGAGTTTACTGCATCTGTAACAGAGATGGTTCTTGAAGGGTTACGTCACACCCAGCCTCCACTATTGGATAGAAAGGAGAACAGTTATGGACTCTTACAGTAGGACACCTGGCAGCAAGAAATTCCTTTATTTTCCGCTAGACAAGGAGAGCCAAGAACAGCAGCAGCGAGGCCAAGGAAGTAGGGAACTTCCACGCGACATTCTCGATAAGCTGTTAAGAGCCTTGGGCCGCGAGGCTCTGAGGGAAAAGACGCCTAGCCTCCAAGAGCTTGAACAGGTGCTTCAAGGAGCTATTTCTTCAGACATGCAGAAGGAGCGGCAAAGTCAGCGGGAGCCAAACTCGCAAATGGGAAAAGAAGGTGAGACCGGCGATGAGTCTGGCATGCCTCTTGTAAGGCATTTAATGAACAAGGGGTACCTAAGGGATTCCCCGCAGTGGCTCAGTGCCAAAGGCTTCGACACGATAGGTGCCAAGATTCTGAGCGACGTGATGAAAGCCCTCAAAGCCGGCGAGT
>DATLXY010000386.1:0-3157 GCA_035575335.1 Nitrososphaera sp.
CATTCAGGATGCTTTTCACTTGTGACTCCCGCAAGATATTCTCTGACAAGGAGGTTATCAGGCGGAACCTCGTATTCTTCAAAAAATGTCTTCGAGCCTATCTTGATGTCAAATGTTGCTTTAGTGAGCGACAGAGGGGCAAAGTTCTGCCAGTACGAGTCCTCAAAGAGTGTTATGCCCATCTAGATTTTGCCCAGCCTGCTTGCAAATTGCCGATACGCATCAAGATATGACTTCTTATCTCCTATGTCTATAAAGCCCGTGCCATCTATCGTAAATCCCTTGACAATTTTTTTCTCGTCCAGAGCCTTTCTCACGGCATCGTCCATCCCAAACGCACCTGACGCGGGGATGATCTTCAGGAATTCTGGCTCCATCACATAGCATCCTATGTTTATTAGCCCACTTACCTCTGGTTTTTCGCGCCATGCTGTGATCCTGTCCTCCCCGTTTATGTCAATAAAGCCATACTTTAGCTTCGTTGAATATTGCATGAGAGCCATGGTTACAAACGCCCTTGACTCTTTGTGCTGCCTTATCATCTTGCGCAGGTTAAACTCGTAGACAGAATCTCCATAGACACACACAAACGAATCTCCTTCGACCAATTTTTCAGCAGTCTTGAGCTGGCCCGCAGTAGCAAGGGGCCTCTCAGAACGCGCGTATTCGATCTCTATTCCAAAGCGTCCCCCGTCTTCAAAGTAATCTTCAATCGTTCGATGAAGGTAGCTGACACAAATTACG
This sequence comes from Nitrososphaera sp., assembly GCA_035575335.1. GTDB lineage: Archaea > Thermoproteota > Nitrososphaeria > Nitrososphaerales > Nitrososphaeraceae > Nitrososphaera. The sequence continues at coordinate 745 of DATLXY010000386.1, forward strand.
ATACGGTCAATACCCCCTGCATTTTTCAGCCATTCGATAATGTATTCGAGAAGCGGTTTGTTACCAAGCGGTAGCATGGGTTTTGGGATGAAGAACGTATATGGTTGCAGCCTCGTGCCTAGACCTCCTGCCAGAATTACTGCTTTCATACCTTCGACTGTAATTGTTGCTCACTCTATTATATATAAGGTAGAACTAAGCAGCTTCAATAATTTTTCAGTATCACCCTGACCTTGGCTGCAACTTCGTTCGGACTTTTACCAAAGATAGTTATCATCGGCTCCTTGCCGATATCTCCTCTGTGAAAGATCACTTCTGCGTTTGGATTCTTTGACAACGCCTGCATCGTGCCCCACAATACACTGGAACCTTCTTTTCTTTTCGTGCGTAGGGGTTCCTTACTCCTGTCGTAGCTTGACACTGAGAATAACGACTTGCATATTTTGATTAGCTTGTCGGCGAACCTAATGTTGATTACTGACCTGAAGGCTGGATTCACGCGCATATATCCAATCACAGCAGATGCCATGTGCCTTGAGGCTCCAAATTCAATATAGGACGAAGGAACCGCAGAGTTGCCTACCCTTACTATTCTCCCACGAACACCTGCAACCTCCGATGCTTCTGTCGCGTCAGGGAGCGCATACACAAAATTTGTCTGTGTCTCAGGTATGAGCCTGTAAAAACCATCAAGTGCGACTACCTGTTCGACTGCGGCCTGAAGCTCCGATATCACCTGATATCTTTGGGCGTCGCGATAGATCGCCGAGAGAGGGTTTGTGACCGGTAAACCTTTACCTATTCTAACTGCGTTCTTTATTGCAGTATAGACGTACTCGTTTGCGGCTCTACAGGCATCGTGCAGACTAAATCCCTTGGCAAGATATGCAGTGACGGCCGACGAAAAATTGCATCCTGAGCCGTGACTCTCTTTTATCATGACTCTGGGGTTTGTTATCTCTGTGACCCTCCCTCTGATATCCAGGAGCAGGTCAGTAACGCTCAAAGTTCCAGTATGGCCGCCCTTTACAACTACGTTTTGTGCACCAAGCTTCTTGATTCGCCTTGCTGCGTCGATCCCGTCCTCTTTGGACCTGATCTTCATGTCTGCGAGCCTCTCAGCTTCCATCCTGTTTGGGGTGATCAGAGTGCAAAGAGGGATGAGTTTTGAGACAAAGCTGTCAATAGCGTCATCTCTCAGAAGCTTTGCTCCCGTTCCTGCGGCAAGGATCGGATCGAGGACTATCGGGATTCTTGACTTCTTCAACGACCTGTAAACGACCTCTATCGTTTGGCTGCTATATACCATTCCTATTTTGACGGCATCAGGAGGCATATCGTTCATCAGAGAACTGATCTGCTGTTCTATCACTCTTGGAGACACTTCAAGAATTTCAGATACTCCTCTAGTATTTTGAGCAGTAATCGCAGTGATCGCAGTACAGCCATAAACACCAAGTGCAGAAAACGTCTTGATATCTGCCTGTATTCCTGCACCCGCCCCGGAATCACTGCCGGCAACAGATAGTGCGATCTTCAAGCATTGTGATAAAAAATGATGGAGCGAATAAGTCTATCGGGCGCCCATTTACAAGATGTAATTGCACAGGCATATGCGCTTTCCACAGCAAGCACACTTGCTATTACCAGAATCGAGCTGACAATACCTGTTATGGGTTTCGCAAAAGACCGAACGCCCCTCGCCCTTCACCTTCACCTTCCACTCCTCCTCCTCATCCTCCATTTCATCTGTAATTGCACGCATATGCTTGCACATTGCATGGACATAGGTTAACCTAAAGAGCAAGCTAATTTAGACTGACAACCTAGCTGACTTATACGCTGGACTGTCGCGCCCCTTCTGCGATATGAGTTCTAGCGCATGGATTATTAACACGAAACCGGCCCGGTAATGGCTGGATATTGGGATTTTTCAGTACGCCGGAATGGGGGATAACCCCGGTACCACAAAAACATCGCACACTTGGCGGGCTGGACTACTTTATCTTGTGGTCGAGCCTTGGTGTAGGCCTTCTAGTCTTCTCCGCCGGCTCGCTGCTCTCCCGTGCGAGCTTTGTGGATGCGATCCTTGCAATAATAATCGGCTCTTCCGCCGGCTCTATTCTTCTTGCGCTTGCAGGCAAGATAGGGAGCGATCACGGAGTGCCGTCCCTTGTTAGCCTGAGGCCCGCGTTTGGCGTACGGGGTTCCTACCTGCCGGCCATATTGAACATTACACAACTCGTTGGGTGGACCACCTTTGAGATTATGATAATGGCAAGGGCTGCGGAGATGCTGACTGGAAGCATAATCCCTTTTTATTTCTGGCCGCCAATATTTGGGATAGTCGTCGCCTCGCTTGGTATCAGCGGACCGCTCAATGTTGTAAGGGAGTGGCTGGGCAAGTTTGCCG
>DATLXY010000387.1:0-2706 GCA_035575335.1 Nitrososphaera sp.
CGACACTCCCAAGGTATGTGACTCCGTAGTTGGTGACCTGTGGCCATGCGCAATTCTTGGTTACGAATCCATCCGCGAAGTTGCTAACACTGACGCCATCTCCTTCGATCTTTGTGCCTTTCTTGAGTTCCTTGACAGTCACAAGTCCTAGTGCATCACTGTTTGTATTCGCACCTGCAGTGTTAGTTTCCATGAACATCAGCAAGTCGCTGGCAACGTTAGGATCGTCTGTTGTAGCCACTTGTTGGTCAATTGTTCCTGTAGTTATGTCTTCAAAGATTACTGCCCAATGGCCTTGGCTGTTGAAGTAGAATATCGAGATTCGCATATCATGACCTGCCACAACAGGTATAGTCGATACTCCCTTTATCTTCCCAGGATTGCTAGCTCCATAAGCGAACTGGAATTTAGTCTTGTCATATCCGCTGCCGGCTGCGGCAGTGAAATCGCCGTAGTACATGCCTGCCTCGAAATATTTGCCATCGCTTCCTACAAAGGCTATGTGTACATTGACACCCTTATTTGGATCGTTATTGTTCAACACTGTCGAGATTGTGGATGGAACTATGAATCTGAACGATAAGCCACCCTTTGAAGAAGAAGCAGGTAGACTTGCATCGCACAACGTACCCTGTGTAGTAGTCACTTTTTCAACAACTCCAACAAGGCCGACGCCGGGTTCTTTTTTGCCGCCAAATTCTGGTTTCTTAGCATCTGCTGGGGCGCTATAGAACGGAATCGTGAGGATTCCGGCTACCAGCAGTGCTACAGCTACCACGTTTCTGATGCCATAACTTGTTTTTGTCATAGCAATAGCAATATGTTTGATTAGCACTTATAAAATTCGCTAATTTTTTATCATTATTGTTGATAAAATATCAATAAAATAGCATTTACGTATAGAATCTTGAAACTACTTTCGCAAAATCCCTTCCATTCTGAGTTAATCGAATTGCGGCCTTCCCGTTCTCCAAAAAATATTCGATGTATTGCTTTTGTTCAAGCCATTTTAGATGCTTTAAGAGAACAGTGTAATGGACATTTGCAGCTTGTGCTAGCCTTGTTCTGCCGATAGCGTTATTTTCTATCAGTATTCTCAAAATACGAATAAGAATTCGGGGGCTTGGATCAAATTGGTCGTTATCATCTATAAATGAATCGTCTTCCTGCAGAGCACAACACCCCTCCAAATGTCGCATTAGGATGAAATGATCACTCATCTCTGCCAGACTTTTTCTTACTACTTACCTTTTCTTCTATCAAGTCTACAGTACCTTTCTCGCTAATGGTAAATCTTACGCCCTCTACCGTGTAAGCATGGTATGGCGAATCGATTATCTTTGCAATTCTGTCGTTCCCAGCTTTTCTAAGGTAAATGCGATAAGTGGATGCGTGACCTATGACGTTTCCCCCAGCTGGCTTGGTAGGATCGCCAAAGAATGTGTCAGGTGTTGACTGAACTTGGTTTGTTATGACTATTGCAATATTATAGATTTCGGATATTCTTATCAGTCTATGCATTAGCGCATTAAGCCGCTGCTGTCTCTCAGCCAGAGTACCGCGTCCAGCAAATTCAGCCCGATGGAGGGCGACGATACTGTCAATTATAACAAGCCTAGCCTTGAACTGTTCGATGTATTTTCCAAGGTCTTTTGCAATCAGCTCTAAATGGAAGCTGTTGTAAACCTTGGCAACAGGGATGCTTTTAAGTATAGTTTCAGAATCTAGCTCCCTTGCCTTGGCTATCTGGTCAATCCTCTCCGGCCTAAAAGTACCTTCAGTATCGATCCATATCGAATCGCTGTCAAGTCCTTTAGATGAGGGTGGTTGTTTTGCCATCACGCATAGGGTATGGCATATCTGTGATTTTCCCGAGCCGAATTCACCATAAAATTCCGTGATGGCCTGAGTTTCTATGCCGCCAAGGAGCATTTCATCCAGTGCAGAAGATCCAGTAGAGCAGCGCTGTATGGCCCGGCGCTTCTCTAAAGCTACTTCTCCTGTTACAAACTCGTTATCAAGAAAGTTTGATTCCCTCAACAGCTTTTGAGCTGCAATAATGTAAGTTGCTGCTTTGTACTTTTCAGTATTTGCGTTTGTGGCAAGCTCATCAGCGCTGGCAGCTGCAAGCTCCAAAATAGAGCCATATCCTGCCTCCTCTAGCTTCTTGGCTGTAGTCGGTCCAATACCTTCAATTATTTGGGAAAATCGCTCCGTACGAGCGTCTAATGCACCAAAATCGTTGCATAACTTGTTGGATAGTCACACCGTTCAAAATAAACCCTGAAAATATACAGACACTAAGCTTTTGTTTTAGTAATCATCAAGCATTGCTGACAATTTTTCCTACTTTATTATCTGTTATCTCCCGTGAAAATCTGCCTGTGGCTGGATCATCTAGGACTGTCCTCCTCAACAGTACCGGCCTTGGATAAACTTTCTTCTCCGGGGGTACATCTCCAGCACATCAACATCGTCTACCAGGTCGGTGGCCAGCTCCTGCACCTTTGCCGGCATGACGCCTATTGGAAGAGGCCTTGCCGCCTTGCTTGACATGACCTTGCTCTTCATTTCTGTCAGGTACTCGTCCTCTTCGACGTATGGTTGACCTGCGCTCATTACCTTCCATACGACTGGCGACATCTTTCTTGCTGCAGCAACCTGTGCTTTCTGTGGCGATACGCCTTTTTCTATCATCTTCTGGCA
>DATLXY010000388.1:0-3042 GCA_035575335.1 Nitrososphaera sp.
AGTTCATAGCGGTACAGCCTGTTTCCCGCAGGCGGTACTTCTTCCAAATCGTCTCCGTCTCTCCCGCCACCAGATTCGGTGAAATAGATGAAGACATACGTAGTTCCGTTGACGTTTGAAATCGCGATGCCAAGCATTCCACGTTCGTTTTCATTTGCTACTGCCACGTCCAGCAGCGGCTCTGGCTGTAGCTGACCGTCTTCCACCAGCCTGACTGTGCCGTTGTTCTTTTCAAGTACCAGAAGACGCTCTTCGTCAAGGAAAGCCATTGTAGTCGGGGCAGTCAATCCCCCTACCACCTGCTTCACTATAATGCTTGGATCCTTGATCGAGGGGCCTGTTGTTGCAGCGGTGTCTGCACCATCTTCAGACTCTTGCGCTCCCGCAAAAACGTTGAAAGCCGGGATCACGGAAAGCACAAGGATCGCAGCCAGTCCAATAGAAATAAACGGACGATTTCTCATTTCCAATGGTCGTCCGCGTACTAATGTAATAATGAATTGTCGAGTGCGTCTCTGATAGAGATTTCTTTATTTCTACTATAGGGCATTTTGCTGCATGCAGGGAGGGAGCTTGCCGTGCTTGTCAATATACTCCTTTAATTGCTTGTCTATTACGGCTGCAAATTCTGTGGTGAGGATGTATTTGAAGCGTTTGGCCCTGCTCGTACACGGGTCTGACAGCTTCTTCAGCAACTCCTGCCGGACGTTCTCTCCTCCGCCGATGTACAGTGTCTTCATACTCACATGCATCACACATGCGCCGGGCGATTCCGGAACGGCCTCAACATTTGCTCTGTCAAAGTTGAGCCATTGCGACCACTCATTATTATCGCTCATCAGCAGTTTCACCCTTGGCAAACGAAAGCGACAGTGAGTTAATGCAGTAACGCAGACCGGTCGGATCCGGCCCATCATCAAATACATGTCCTAGGTGAGCACCGCACTTGGCGCACGTTACTTCGGTTCTTACCATACCATAACTTGTGTCAATATCTTGCTTCACGCTGCCCTCCTTGATGGGCTGCCAGAAGCTTGGCCATCCAGTGCCTGAATCGAACTTTGCTTCAGAACTGAACAAACTGCTCCCACAGCAGACGCACTTGTAAATGCCCTTGTCTTTTGTCTTGTAGTACTTGCCGGAAAAAGGAGGCTCGGTTCCCTTGTTCCAGCAAATCTCATGCTGTTCTGGCGTAAGATGTTTCTTATAGTCAGGCATATACTATATCCTCTGCGTGAACCGCTTATTTTAGTTGTTACCTCTGTTCCCCACCCCTACATCTGCACCGGAAAACACGGCCTTCGTGATCCTTGGGAAGTCGGCATCGTATTCAATTTGCTAGTCTACAGAATTTAGGTCGGTTGAATATGATGATGGATCTATACCGGACCTAGATGGGTTCATAGTGTGTTCGATTATCTGATAGCTTACACCGCATGGTTGCTTTCTCACACCTAGACACCCCACGGAGCTGCTCTGTGACCAGTACTTCAGATTTACCAGACGTTACGTGCGAGCCCTAGCCCAACCCTCATTCTTTCTATCCATGCGCCGATATTGATGTTTCAAGATCTTGTGGGATTATTATTGGTTCAGTCACCACAGATACGTATGCTCGCGATCCTTGTGATTGGCCGTTCTTTCAGGTAGGTTTAAGCGGCAGTCATGAAATCCTTTTTAACGGATCATCCATTACTACTAAACTGAAAATAATGGGGCACGGGCAGGGATATGTGAAAACTACCTATTCTGCATTTCTATTTTTGCTTGTTCTCTGCTATTATTTGCTTCAGATGATCCACGACTATTGGCAGAAAAGCACCTACATCAGTCACGATGCCTATTGCCTGCGCGGTGCCTCTGTCGATTAACTTTGTCACTACCGGTTGACTGATATCTACCGCCACCACCTTAACGGAAGCGGGAAGCATGTTACCAACTGCGATTGAATGAAGCATCGTAGATAACATCAGCACCATCTTGGAATCCTTGATCACCTGTTTGTACTTTCGCTGTGCCTCTACCACGTCCGTGATAACATCTGGCAATGGTCCGTCGTCGCGGATAGAACCAGCGAGAACGAAGGGTACGTTGTTCTTAATGCACTCGTACATCACGCCACTCTTTAGTATCTTTTTCTCGACCATTGCCCTAAGGCCGCCCGCTTTGAACACCTCGTTTATGGCTTGCATATGGTTGCGGTGACCTCTTATAGCAAGCGTCCCGTCCTTCACCCGCATTCCAAGCGATGTGCCTAGAAGCGCGTTTTCAACATCGTGCACCGCAAGCGCATTGCCCGCCAGCAGTCCGTCAATGTAGCCCATTCTTATAAGGGATGCGAGTGCTTCCGCCGCACCCGAGTGCACTAGCACAGGGCCGGATACCACTATTATCTTACCTCCGCTCTTTTTCGTGTTGTAAATGTCATACGCGACCTTGTGCGCAATATGCTGCGTAGGCCGCTCGCTAGAGCTTGCGCTGCTCATGAACTGGAAAATGTCAACTCCCTCGCGAGGACGTTCGACCGGGATTATTCTGACTCCCTGCTCACCTACAACCACCATGTCGCCTTTGACAATGTCGCGAACCATCTTGCATTCCGCGATCTTTTGCTTAGTGTCTACCACTATACACTTGTCCATCATGATGTTCTGGACATCTATCCACTGGCCACCATAGAAGACTTGGGTCGCGTTGTTAGTTGTGCTGTAAAAGTCGTCAGGCATTACCATGTCGTCTGGAGCCGGTTCCAATCTAACCTCATGCACTGAGACTGGCTGGGCACCTTCGCGGTAGATTTGCTCTAGTATTCCCTCTAAGTGAGCCTTGCTCTTGGCCTTTACAAGCAGCCTCGCATAGCTCGGGTCGCTCTTTTTCTTGCCGACAGTAAACTCGAGTACCTGAAAGTCGCCTTGAAGGTCCATGATGCTGTCAAATATTCTCGTCAGTATCATAGAGTCGATAAGGTGTCCCTTCACCTCGATTTCCTGCTCGAACCTGTCTGCCAAGGTCATTATGCAAAGCCAGTTTCGGTATAAAAGC
>DATLXY010000389.1:0-2418 GCA_035575335.1 Nitrososphaera sp.
AGCGGCGCATTATTACAGCAAAGCCGAGCACAAAATAAATCTTTGGGCCTACTGCATGCCCTCTTCACGAGAGTATACGTAGATGCCATCCAGAAACACGCGTTGATCCTTGTCCTTTATCTTTGTGGACAACTCTATATTGGCAGCTGTCTGTGAAACATCTTCGAGGCTGGGACCCTGCACGATGACATCCTCGCCAACCACGCTGACTTTGGTGGCATCCCCCACTATCTTTGCAATTCTCGGCGCTCTTTCACCAAAGAAGTTCTCTACGCTGACTTCCTTCCCTTTTACTTTTACAGATATAGGAAAGTGCGCAAATACTATCTTGAGCTTGTATGTGTAGCCCTTTTCGACTCCTTTTATCATGCTCTCGATTATGCTGCGAGCCGTGTTGGTCACTGCAAGATCTCGTCTGCGCTTGCCATAGGGCTTGATTGTTATCTTGTTTCCCTGGACAGTTATCGTGGCCGGCAGTTTCGTAAAGTCTTTCTTTACTATACCAAGCTTGCCCTTAACAGAGAGCACATTTCCCTCTTTGGATATCTTGACACTGGCAGGAGCTTCTACCTCCGCCATTATTTCCTGCTCAGTAGACGTAGCCAACTAAAACTCCTCCCAATCCTTCCGCTATTGCCTCATGATGAGACATTACACCCTTACTCGTCGATACTAGCAGAATTCCCATGTTATATGCAGGTAAGAACTGTCTCTCCCAATCGAAGTAACCGTCCTTCTTGACCGAAAAACGCGGAGTGATAATGCCGCACTTGTTTATCTTTGCCAACAGCTGGATTCTAAACTTACCAGCCCTTCCATCATCAATTTGTTCGAATTCGCCAATAAAGCGGTGTTTTTGCATTACGCGCAGGACTTCGCCTGCGAACTTACTTGCAGGTACAACTATGCATTCTCTCTTCCTTCTAGACTCATTGTTGTATATCGTTGTAAAGAGATTCGAAAGAACATTTAGTGCTGGCAATCTATCATCACCTACTCGTATTTCACGAATCCGATATTGGTAGCGACTTCTCGAAAGCACTGCCTGCAAAGCATCAAGTTGTACTTGCGGATGAGACCGTTATATGAACCACACCGTTTGCACCATCTTGTTCCCTTACCGTGAGGGAGTTTTTTTCTTCCTGTAATTTCATATTCTCTTGGTTTTGGCATATCTACTATTCAACCTCTACTCCAAATTCCTGCTTGAAGAATGCGATAGCTTCATCTTTATTTATCCTGTGAGCCTTGCCGATTTTTCCTCTCCTTCTACTTTTCCTTGCAATCCTGTAACCAGGCCTGCTGAGTACGATGCTCACATCCATCCCAAAGATTCCGATTTCGGGATTGTACTTTGTGCCAGGTATGTCTATATGTTCATGAATACCGACTGAAATGTTGCCGAAATCATCAAATGATGATGCCTTCAACACGTTTCTTTTCGCAGCCAGGACGCGCTTTAGGAACTCTATTGCAGGATCGCGCCTCAGGGTCACGACAACTCCGATAGGCTCGCCTTTGTGAATACCAAAATCTCTTACTGTCCTTCTTGCGCCCCGAACTGCTGGTTGCTGTCCTGTGAGCTCGACCAACGCTTTCTTGGCCCTTTCTATCGGATCTCCGGATTTACCGACTCCGATATTGATTACGACTTTATCGACGCTTATTTTTTTCATTACTTGTTGTTGTAATTGTTGTTGACTCAATCTAGTTCACCTTTATCACTGGCTTATCCTTTCCAACAACCATTACCATTTCAACCGGAAGTTCAACCGATTTGCTGTCGAATGATACTAGGGCTCGTTTTGGGAGCGAAAATATGCCATCTTGTATGTCTTCAATCTTTCCGACTACGCCTGCATTCTCTCCAGTAATGATGAGCGCAGTCGCGCCCTTTTCAAAGGCAATGTGGTCCTTTATCTTAACCTTGGGGAGATCGATAAGGCACGTATCTCCAACTCTGAGATTCTGGTCGCTTATCAGAGTCTTGCCGTCATGGAATCCATATTGCGTCCTCTTACCCTTGATGGTCGTCTTGCTTGTAACCTTTGCCAGTTTAACTGATTTTTCAGGATCATCGATCGGTACAGCCGTCAGGAGCTCTGAATTCTTTGGACACATGCGGTATGCCTGACCAGTTGAGAGCTCGACTACATCCATCAAACCAACAGCAAGATTTGCATCATACCTCACAACACCGTCAACTTTCACCTTACCGGCGTCCAGTATCCTCTCTGCTTCGCGCATCGTGTTTGCTATCTTGAGCAAATCGCGAAGAACCATCCCAAGTGGGTATGCGCGATGTTTTGGATGAGGACCGGGTTTGACTCGGAGGATGAATTGGCTCTCCTTTCTTCTAATGGCCCAGAATAGCGGGGCCATGTGTCTCTTCACTCTAGTGTCACCACCCTTCTTGCC
>DATLXY010000390.1:0-2416 GCA_035575335.1 Nitrososphaera sp.
AAACGTCTCTCACTATACTATAGCACACGAGATAACCCACTTGGTGCAGGGTAACGGGTCAGGCATACCACACGGTGAAGTCGCATGCGATATTTGGACTCTACACAGGCTGCCAACGGATCTCTTGGATCAGCGACCATATTACTTGATGAAGAACATCAAGTGCGATTGGAAAAAGGTGGATAAGGTAAGAATCAAAGAACTGTGCTCAAAGGCGATCGAAGTAAGGAAGACGAAGCGATCTTACATTGTCTGGCTGCAACACCAGATCAAGAAACTGAATGGCGTTTCCTGATTATGATGATGTTTCCACATGTCTGTGTTCAGTTAGTTAGATGCTAGAATCCAGTATTATCGCGTGTAAGAGATAGTTGAATCCAATCGGTACCAGAAGATTCACCACTAGCCCGCAACGGGATGAGAAAATTTTGCATCTACTATAATAGGTATACGGCAATCTTATATCCGGACAGCCATTGCTATAAGCGAGACTTGGGATGCGCAACCGTCAGGGAGATGAAATAATGAGGGATATTCTACACAGTGCCCGAGGTGGCGCCAGCATCATCAAGATTATGTTCCACGCTCATTTAACCTAAACTCAAGCTAAGTAATACGCTCACATGCTCTTGAAAAAGAGCCGGAGCAGGACACCGATTCCGGCTCTCTCAGGGAGTTCCGCATAACCCAAAGGGCTCGGAATACTTGCCATCATTGAAAAATATCGTAAATGCTCGCCATTGACACTAGACTGGCAGTGGTAAAGTCCAGCACATTTTCCCATTTAGTCTGGTCTAGAATGTTCTTGTTCCCTGTTCCTTCCCTTACCAGGTACACCTGCAACATCTTCAACAGGTTGGGCCAGTCTCTTCCCCTGTCTCGTACCATTCTGATCTTTGACTAGCTCCGGCCTGCTGTCATACCATGCTTGACGACCATATTTTTCACCAGAGGAAAGAGGCCGGCATTTTTTCTTCGATTTATTGGTCATATTGAACATCGAATCTTTTGGAAAGCATCCTGTCTGCTATGATATAGATGCTTTCATTGCGCCGCGTACGTACGAGCGAGCGTGCATGCTGTGCAGAAGATCAAATATGGCTAGGCGACCTCTCTTGCAACTTTCAGCGCGCCGGCAACGGTATGTTCGACAGCCTCAAAGTACGTTATATTGCGGCTTTTTAGCTCCTTGCTGGTGAGGGGACCTATCGAGATCACCTTTGTAAGATCGTTCAGGCGCAGCTCTGGAAGTTCCATCTTACCCATTATGTCAAAGAACGACTTGACGTTCGAAGCGCTCGTGAAAATGATTGCATTCACTTTTTTATCTGTCAGCAGCCTGGAAAACTCGCTCCATACAGGTGTTGGTATAGCCGGTCGCACAGTATAGAGTAGTACTTGGTCGACCTGCATCCCGAGGTTCTGAAGTGACTTTGCAGCGGACTCGTTAGCTGCCCCGCTTCGTGGTATGATTATCCTTTTCTTTTGCGGATTCAGGGTGGACAGGAGCTCTGTCAAGCCGGCAGAAGAGAAACTGCTAGGCATCATTCTGACCTCTACACCTTTCTCCACTAATCTCTCCTTTGTCTTTGGTCCGACGGCTATTACCGTGGTCGACTTCAGAACATCCGAGACCTCTGTGCCAGCATTCTCCAACAAGATGCTGACTGCATGTGGGCTCATAAACGCGCAATAGTCGTACTTGTTTTTCCGCATCTTGGTCAGAAATTCATGAATCGCAGCCGGTCCCTTTGGCACGACTTCTATCGCTGGCAGCGCGATGCCTGTGCCGCCTTCCGCTTCAACAACGGCCAGAAACTCGGCAGCATCCTGCTCGCTCCTGGTGATCGCAAGGGTCTTGTTCTGAAATCCCGACACGCGCGTTTCTCACCGTAACCATTCTAGATGGTCAAGACCTGCTACCTTGCCTACCACTATCACAGCCGGTGGCTTGACGTCTGCTTTGCTAGCAGTATCTACAATGGTTGCAAGTGTTCCTCTGACTACTCTCTGATTCACTGTAGTGCCGCTTTCCACTATCGCTACTGGTGTATCTTCATTCATTCCAGACTTTGCCAGATCCTTGGTAATCTGTTCAAGCTGGCCGATGCCCATGAGCACGACTATCGTATCGACCGCGCCAGCCAGCCTGTCCCATTTTACTACAGGCACATCCTTTTCTGGGTCTTCGTGACCCGTTACTATTGCAACAGATGAAGAGTACCGTCTGTGGGTAAGCGGGATGCCCGCATAAGCGGGAGATGCTATTGCTGACGTTATACCGGGTACTATCTCAAACTCGATACCAAGCTTTAGAAGGTATTCTGCCTCCTCTGCACCTCTGCCAAAGATAAAGGGATCGCCGCCCTTTAGCCTCAGCACGTTCTTGCCCTTTTTCGCGTACTCTGCCATCAGC
>DATLXY010000391.1:0-3256 GCA_035575335.1 Nitrososphaera sp.
ATATCAAAAGCTACTAAATATCGTACGAAGGCAACAATGAAATGCCTTCATCCAGCTAGATGATTGAGCAACGAATAGGGCCTGCTGGGTTCTTGCGTCTCCACTGGCAACAGTGGATGGACGCCATTGACAGGTTAGGCCAGAGGCTCTCCTAAAGCCACAGTGCGCTTCTGGGCGCGAATGGGAGAATGCTCATCCAGCTGTGATGGACAAGGATTCGACATGGAGGGGAGAACCGTGAATAACGGTAACTGTTTATATCTCTAGCATGACAAGGTGCAGCTGCAAAGCAAGTTGACTGCGCCGGTGCTCGAGGCCAGAAACCTACGGAAATATTTCCCAATCAAGAAAAGCCTCCGCCAGCTTTTGCAGAGGAGTAATCCCGGCGAGGACTTTGTCAGGGCGGTAGACGACGTCAGTTTTGTGTTGGAGAAGGGGAAGGTGTTAGTTCTGGCAGGGCAGTCGGGGTCAGGCAAAACCACAGTTGCTAGACTGGTCATGCGGGCAACAGATCCGGATAGCGGCTCGATAATCTTTGAAGGAGAGGATGTTACACGTTTCACCGGCAGGCAGCTAAAGGACTTTCGCGCCAAAGTTCACATGGTCTATCAGGATCCATACGCCTCTCTCAACCCTCGCATGAAGATACTAGACATTCTAATGGAGCCAATCAACATACACGACAAAGTGAGCTCAAAGGAACAAAAAATAGAGAGGGCCTACGCAGCTCTTCGCGAAGTTAAGCTAGAACCGGAAGAGATCGCCGGAAGGCTGCCGCATATGCTCTCCGGCGGGCAGCGGCAGAGGGTCGCAATAGCAAGAGCCCTCGTCCTGCGCCCTCGCCTGATAGTGGCAGACGAGCCCGTGTCTATGCTAGACGTGTCTGTCCGGGGCGAGATATTAGAGTTGATGCAAGATCTTAAGAAGAAGTTCAATATATCTTACATTTACATAACGCATGACCTGTCAACCGCCCGCTATGTAGGCGACGACCTCGCAATCATGAGAGCAGGTAAGATAGTCGAGATCGGTCCTATAGATAGAGTTCTATCAGACCCGTACCACCCGTACACCAAGGATCTTATCTCGGCTATACCCGAACCACCTGTATGAGGCATCTAGCTTGGCTCTGTTAACTTACCCTCCACCCCTGGCCAGAGTGACATGAACCTTCTCCTGTCTGTTCCCATGCGCGAGTATAGCAAGGAGAGCTTCAGCCAGTCCCATATATGCTGCCTGCTGCAGTCTGCCTTTTTTTCTACACGGGAAATAGTCGTCGAAACATTCTGTCCTGTCCTTTACCTGCAGGATAAACCGCTCCATCAGGTTCTTCTTCTTTAGTTCAGTTCTGTACCATATACATAACGGCATAGACGCAGCCACCTGCTGTAAGCCTCGTTGTAACACCTCGCACCGTCTGTATGTGAATATTGGCTTTCTGCCATACCTACTCCTCCTCTTCTACAACTGCTTGATGAAGTGGTAACAGAGTAAAACGGTTCTCTCACGGAGAGGTGCATGGCCAAACATGTGTTTAGCGCAGGTGGTTCATATACAACCCACAACACCAGTAGTCGCGGCCGTCTATCTATATATCTGGAGCAACGTTTCGTCAACAAAAATATCGTACTTACCCAAGGCGCCTGTCTGTCCTGAATCTGTCAGCCACGTCGGCGTATTTCTGTACCCACTTCCATATTACAACATAGCTCTTCCTCTTCTTTTTTTGATTGGTGCCAAGGATTTGGCTGCCAGTCTGGAACTCCTGGAATTGAAATACACAAGTACAGTGCATATGTGACTACAGCTGGGTTTGTCCTCTCATCTTTCTCTCTATATCGCAATGAAGAGCTAGGACGGTCCTAGCTTTACGAATTACCCTAAGTTAACAGGACCTCTAGCTTCACTGAAAAATATATTAGCACCAGATGGAACACGTCAACAGTGTATAGAGCGCCAATAAGGCTTGCTTCCTGGATGATTGCCTTCCTTTTGCTCGTGTCTGCTACCGTTAGTGTTACTACCACACCCGCATTTAGCCAATCGCTAGAACAGAAGGGTTCGTATGTTGACCAAGTGCAGTTTATTGAGCGCCAGAATGAGGTACTTGCGCTGCAGGAGGTCAGATCAGGCGAACTCGACGTGTATTACTTCAGGATCCCACTTGAAGCTGCGGGCGATGCCAAGAACGATCCGCGGTTGAATGTCTATGACAGGACTGCCGGATCAGTCGGATTCTTTGTCAATCCGGCACCTGCCAAGAACGACAACTTGCTCAATCCATTCCAGTTTAGAGAGGTGCGATATGCTCTGAACTATATGGTGGATCGAGACTTTGTGGTAGATGAAGTGCTCAAGGGCTACGGCAGCCCGATGGTCGACCCATTTGGACCCTATTCTCCCGAATATCTAAATGTAATAGACATTGTAGAATCGTTCGGGTTCAGGTACAACCCAACCCTCGCTGAGAGCATGATTAGCGAGGCGTTGATTGGCGCAGGCGCGACAAAGGAAAGTGGCAAATGGATGTACGCGGGTAACCCCATAACGATTAAGATGATGATAAGACAGGACGACGCGCCTAGGGCCTCTATGGGGGAGTTACTTGCATCGCAGCTTGAACAAATAGGCTTTACGGTCCAGAAAGACTACGGAGATCTTAATAAGGCCAATACTATTGTGTACGGATCTGATCCAGCAGACCTTCAGTGGCATATTTACACCGAATCGTTTGCAGGCACTTCTGTTTTCGTGAAGTACAATCCCGTGGTTCCCGGCCAGATGTATGCCCCGTGGTTTGGAAGAATGCCCGGCTCCCAGAACCCTGCTTTCTGGAACTACCAGAATTCCACGCTTGACGAGATCACACAAAAGATATACTTCTTTAACTTCACCTCCGAGGAAGAGAGAAACGACCTTGTGAGGAGGGCCATACAGGCAGGTGTGCAAGAATCCGTAAGGATTTTCGTTGCGCAGAAGACCGAGCCATTTGTCGCGGCTTCGCGTGTGGAAGGTCTGGTCAACGATTTTGGCGCCGGGATAACAAGCAAGTACTCGCTCCTCAATGCCCGGATCCCTGACAACAATTCGCTCAAGATTGGAGTCAAACTCATCCATCAAAGTTCGTGGAACCCGGTTGGCGGCTTAGACGATGCATACAGCAGAGACATTTATTATTCCCTAATAGACACAGCGACGTTCCGACACCCATACACCGGCGAGATAATACCCCAGAGGGCAAATTGGATCTCCATCG
>DATLXY010000392.1:0-2046 GCA_035575335.1 Nitrososphaera sp.
GTTGTATTAATGCACGTTCTATTATTCTAAGTAAAAATTTGGACCGGGTTATGTCGCCCCTAATGCTATCTATTTTTTCAACTAATTCGCGCGGGAAACTCAGATTTACATTTGTCACATTCGACATAGCAATCTTAATAAGATTGACGTACTAGAGAACTATTGTTAGGTCACTACATGTCACTAATCAGATGTCCAAAATGTGGTAAATGGGGACATTTAACGGTAAAGAAAGTCAAAAGTTACCATTACGGTTATGTTGGTATTTACAAATTTCCGCATGGTGGTAGTGAGGTTGTTGATGTTTTGCGCCCTCAGTCTCTAGCGCGGGCTAAAGAGCTAGGCATTGTAACCGATTGGTCTACAAAAGACGAACGATGTCCCTACAGGCTTAAAAAGACGTATGGTCCATGGACCTACCCATACGTGAGACACTATGATCCAGAAAAGTATCAGCGTAACATGACAGCATACCGGGAAGGCAAATTAAAAGCACGGCCGAACGGCCTTAGGTGGTGCAAACTGAGAACTATAAGAAGACCTGGCGAGGCATTATCGGAGTGGGAACGCGCAGCTGATGCTGCTCTCGTGCGGGATATCCACGAGTTAGAGAAGGAAAGCAAGTTCAATGCATGGATCATGCGGCTTAAACGCTATGTAAAAATGACGCAGAAATACAAATCACTGCATCCGATATTCGACTTTGTACCCATAGTTGTTGCAGAACCGCGGTATTCCTTATGAGGGGGAGGGGGTTAGGTCCGCTCTTTTCTATCCTCTTCCCACCTTTTGACCCGTTCGACCACATCCGGGTGCTCCTTTTCAATTTGTTTTTGCATATCCTCACCATAGTTGTGTTTGGGCTGTTGCTGGCCTTCGAGCTTTTCCACCTTTTCGCTAAGTTGAAGCAACCGACGTTCCAATATTTCAAGGATTGATTCTTTATGATAGAGGTTTTCGGTGCGTAGTCTGAGTTTTTCTTGTAATTGCTGTATCTCTACCGCCTGCCGCGCATTCTGCTCCGTGAGCGCCTGTAATTTGGATTCTATGTCTCGATGTTTCACCTCCATACCTTCGACGTCGATATAGGTAAGATATGGCTCGACAGTGTGGAAGAGCTTCGCTAATTCGGTCTCTGACTTTGTCCAGTATTCGCTATTTTCATGGCCTATAAAGAACTCGGCATAATTGGCATCTACCAGGCTGCTCACTGTTGAATAACAATACCGGCGGAAGGTGTGGAAAGTTACTTTGGTGTAGCCTATCCTGTTCATCGTCGGCCGGAATTGCTTGTACATCGCGAGGTACGCGTTCTTTGTGTGGTGACGTATTTTGTGGATATCCGTTAGCGTCCTATCAATTTCTTCTTCATTGTAGGGCATGAAGACAAAATCAAGGTCGTGTTTTACCGGCGTTATATTCCTTACAACTGGTTTTTTCTGCCCGTCGACATAACTCTTTATCGTGCGTGGCCTGTACTTGTATTCAAGCCATGATTTGAGCTCCCGTTGTATCTCCTTTGTAAGCCTGATGTCCCTGTCTTGCTGGGTCTTTGTGAATTCACCGTGTAGGTGGGCTATACCCTTTTCAAAATTGAGATCGCCTAACCTGAGCGATAGCGCCTCTTCAGCTCGGCAGCCTGTCGCAGCTAGAAAATGGACATAAATTTTCAACCGCGGCTCTTTGCATTCGTTTATGATCTTGATAACATCCGATTTTTCCAATGGGCTGGGCTTGTGCTTTTTTGCTTTCGGGATTTTCACCTTCAGCCTGAACTTGCTGTCTGTCACTTCTACGTCATGGAATGCCAGGAAGCGGCGTGCTGTTTTGACAGAATAGCCGATGTACTTGTTTGATAGTGTGCCCTTCTTTTGCAGGAATCCGACGTAGCCGTTCATGAGCTGGAAGTAGTCAATCTTGCCAGCTTTCAGCTCTTCGATAACTGTGTCCGTCTTTCCTTCGTTATACCTGTCAAAATCGCGCAGGTGACTGCCAAAAACTTTGGCGGTCCTGACATTTTGGTTCCTTATGGCATCAAGATAAACG
>DATLXY010000393.1:0-3531 GCA_035575335.1 Nitrososphaera sp.
AATTTGGTGACATATATTTAGCTGAAGAAGGGCGGACACCGGAGTCCACCGGTGTCCGCCCTTCTTCAGCTAAGTGCAAATTAGAGAAAGATGCACGGGAAAGTAGAAAAGGCCTCTGGAAATAATTGGGCTGCTTCATTAATCAGAGTCTGCAGAAGTTCATCGATTGGCACTTGAAATCGATGTCTTGATATTGGTAGCTACTCGACACGCAATTGCAACCGCCTTCTGCTGACCAACTTTCTTCAACCAATTCTCTATTGCTTGAGTGTCTGCCCGGAGTCGGAACTGTGTTCTTCGGTTTACTGGGAAGCATTTCCGATTGTCGGCAGGCGTACAAATAGGGTTCGAATCAGCAAAGCCCGCCGCAACAATTCTGTATCGCTCAGCAGTCAGGCCATTCTCTTGGAAAGCGTTAAGAACGTACGCAGCCCGTTTTGCACTCAACTGCCAATTGTAAAGCAGCCTCTCTCGCGAGTTTGTTAGCTTGGGTGGAATAGTCGGGTCAGTGTGACCTTCAATTACGATTTCTATATGTCTGCTTTGCTCCGAACCCCAACTGTCAAGTACATGCTTAAGTTCTTGCGACGCACGGTTTATTCGTGGCACAAATGCAGATGGGATTTCAAACTCATCTGGAGCGTAATGCAGGTCTACTGACAGGCACTTTTCCAAGCCGCAATCCACTGTCTGCACATTCTCAGCAAGTTTCTTCAGTTGTTGCTCTGCTTGTTCAAGTAAGCAATCCTGAACCTTTCGAAGATCAGGCTTTACTATTTCTTGATGCCGCGCTGAAATCAGAACGAGTCCAGCAAAACAGGCAACTAGGAGGCCTGCGAAGAGGTCCGAAACGGCTGGCCAAGGATCCAATCTTGGACGCATTTTATCGACAAACCTCGACTAGTCATTTCTCTGTTTGCGCCTGTTCCACCACTTTGGAAAAACGAGGATTGTAAATACATTGTGCGTTAACCCTTGCAATTCCTTCTCGATCCTAGCTTCTGTGTGCTCGATTTCAGTCATTCTTTCAGTTGTTCTAAAACACGAGCTTTCAACCTTCTCAAGTTTGTTTCGTAAGGCGCTCCACTCAGCAGAAAGTGGAATCAACTTTTCTAACCGCTCGGTACAGGACCTAAGTTGTGATTCTAGATCTTGCCAGGCTTTCAAAGCGACATCCAATTCAGGGGCGCTCCTTGAAAGCGAGTCAATTGAAGCTTTCGCGTCTTGAATGATGCTGATACTCCTTTGAAGCTCACTCGACAGTCGTGCAATCGCTTCTGGGTAGTTCCTTCGAAATGCCTCATCCAATTCCCGCACTGGTTCCTTAAGTTTTTCTATGGCCGCGGAGGTTGCTGCGGGTATCGAATTTTCCAATACTTGCCTGCATTGCACTGCGACTGAGAGAATCGCACCGGCCGCACCATCGATTGAACTCGCTGCGCTTTGAGCAGCCCGCTCAATTGCTAAGATGTGATTTGCTACAGTGTTAGCAAGTTGTGTCAAGACAACGTCAAATTTATCCTTCCAAAACTCGCCAGCTTTCAATGCCATTTCCGAAAAGGCATCCTTCAGATCAGAACGCATCTGGCTAGGCAGGTTTCCGAGTTGAGTAGCCGCCGCCTTTGCTGCTTCGGAAAACTCAATAGCATTTCTCTCAAGCCTGTCCAACAGGATCCCCGCAGCTATAACTTGTTCATTCGCCCTATTTGCGTGGCCTGTAAGCGTTTCTAGAACATTTGGTAATCCAGAAATAGTCTGGTGCAGAGATTCAACTGTTTTGCTTACTGTCGAAAGAGTTCTTTGAATTGTAGAAACTGCGCCTTGAAGCAACTCGAATTGGGACTGTATTAGCCCGCTTGTAGTCTTGAGCTGTTGCTCAAATGAACTGATTACTGGTCGAAGTGTTTGATCAAGTGTGTTCTCCAAATCCTTAATTGGCTCAAGTGATTTTGCAATGGCATTTGGAAGTCCTTCTAAGGTCTTGAGACTGCCGGACAGAGTTTGAAAGAAAGTTGTAGTCTTGCGCAGGCGAAAACAAGTTTCCATTCCTTTTGCAGCTGCTTCCCGGAGTCTTCCCTCCCTGCTCGAAACGGCTAAATGACCAAAAAAAGTAAGGACCAACCCAACAAATCCCACTGGAAATGCATTCGCCATTCCTTCATTTAACTTCTGCGCGTAATTGTCAATTTGTGAACCGCCTTGCGTTACACTCTGAGCAAAGTGAAAGAGACCATAAAATGTTCCCGCGATTCCAGTAATTAGGAAAAGGTTTACAAAGCTGTGAAGTGAGGAAATTTCTCCATCGATGAGTGAGTCTATCCGGTCAGAAAAGTCCGTCATCGGCACAAGTTGGCCGCATTCCGCCCAGCGATCCGACTCCTTTAGGAATATGTTCAATTGCTTTCCAATATTCGACTTCGTATCCTCACCGGGCTTCCAGGGATCGCAAGCGGCAATGTGGATTCTTAACTTCCAAAGCCCGTGTACGAGGAAGCACACCAAACAGAGGTGTACAATTGCGAACGGCCACGCGATGAGTACATAATTGAAAAGGAGTTGAACTATTGTCCAATTTTTGCTCATCAAAATCCACTATTGGCCGGTCCGTTGGCAGAATTCCAAAAATGTGAAATTTTGCTTGCGAACAGGCAAGTTCCAGCTATACAGGCTTGCAATTAGATCTACCAAACCATAAATCCGATGTGGTTCGTCAGCCGGATTAATTGTCGACAACGATTGGACATACCGCAGTGAGGCAGACTTAGTGCTTGTATCACGAAGGGATGATGAACTTTCCTCATAGTTGGGGAGAATGTCCCACTTAACTTGTTCAACCTTTGAGCCACATGTGACACTCCAGCTTTGATCGCAAACTAAACCAAAACTAAGCATCAAGTTATTCGTAGTGGCATCGGCCCGGTTGTTATCCCATTTGGCATTCCTTAGGAATCTACTGCCACCGCCCTCCAGCACAAGACGACGTGACGGCAAGACCCTAATCAAGACGCTATCTGGAGATGCTCTGTCGACTGCGCTCAAAGTGAAGGGGCCGCTGTTAACACGATCTCGTTGGCAACTAACTGTGATTCGGTTTGATTCAGCGAGTTGCCCCGAAAGGTTTCCCGTTTGGAGGTTCCTTCCACCAGGTCCACGAACAGCTTCAATTCTTGTCCACTTCGGGGACTTTGCAAAGCCAGGATACACTTCAACAGGAGGCATAAGTGCCAATCCTTGCTTGAATTCGCCAGGGGACATAATTTTCTTGGTGCCACTAAACTCCGCTTTCAGATAAACGAATTGAAGAAAAGCCCTACCAAGTTCCGCGTGCTCAGAAATTACTAATGCAAGAAGAAATCTCGGCCCTTTGTACCTGAACATTAAGGTTCCTAACTTAGATTCAACTTGGGGGTTGTCTGTTTCGGCTGAGAGGCCGAAGTACTCCTCAACATTCTTGCGAATTCTTTCCGGTTGATAGTTTTCCTTTGACAAAGGTGCTTCCGTAAAGAAGGAACCTGTAAACATAGTTACAAT
>DATLXY010000394.1:0-2633 GCA_035575335.1 Nitrososphaera sp.
TCATTCATGAACATCGATCTTCATACTGGTGCTAGAGCGTTTGCAATGGCGTCTATGAGCTGGGACAGGATAGCAATGTCTCCTGCTTTCAGGGTGGAACAGTTTGAGCCAAAGATAAAGAAGGGTCGTGGTACTTGACAAGGGAAGGCAAGTGGTGGGTAAAGTATCCAACAGAAGAATGTTGCGCTATAGTTGAAACTGCCCGAGATAGGCTACAAAAAGAAAGAAGCTTTGTATTCTTTGACGATGCTAAAAGCGATAGAGCCAACTGTCTGAGGGCCGGCTATTTTGCAAAGAGAATGGCAGTCAGGTTCAGAAAGATATTTTCAGAGCCTGACAAAAGCAGCTGGCTCAATGAAAAGACTAGGATCTATGCACTAGGAGATGGCTTGTACTTTGACGGCAAGCCGCTGCATTTGTTCAGACATACGATAGCTTAATTCTATCTGGCTGCAACCAACTGGTCACTTGCTTATGTTGCCAGTCTTGGAGGATGGGAAAACACAGAGATATTGAACAAGTGCTATGGCGGAATACCTGAACACATCAGGGCAGAGATTGCAAAATCAATTCATGTCAAGTTTGATACTCTAAATCTTGATACTTCAATGACCACACCAAATCAACAAGCTCCATACACCATAAGATTTAGCTAAGTTATCTCGATGACTGTAATAATTGCACAAGAATCCTAATATAGCGTCGTCCCCTTTTTTGGATATATTGGAAGAAAGCTTCCCGGATAAAAATCTGGCAGATGCTATGTATGCTATTGAACCCGAAATTGAGATTTTATCCATAACTGATGAACGACTTAAGGTATTAGCGGAAGAATTGTCAAATGAGACTTCTAGGGCAATATTGAATTGCATATTTGAAGGCAAGAGAACTGCCGGAGAGATCGCTAGCATCTTGAATATGTCATTACCCCTAGTAGGCTACCATATTGAGCGCCTTCTAAAGGCCAACATTATCAGAATCGCCGGCATAGAACTGAACAGCAAAAGAAGGGAAAAGAAGGTGTATGATGCAAAGAAGGTCGCCATAATGGTACATGAGATGAGCACGCTGTGTATGATACATTCGGTGGAAAGGAAAAACTCAACATCATCGGAGCTTTATTGAAGGCCCCAGCTTAAAACCGCTGTGAAAAAGGAACGCTTTCCTTGTGATAATCAAGGCTGCTCACTGCAAAAGCGAGGAAGAGCCAAGCAGGTGCAATTAGAAAGCAAGCATCTAATAATCTGAAAGGAAATGTCATATCGAATTGGTCAACCCGGTTCTATGGCTAATTGTGAGCTTCCGATTCAGTAATATGTTATTTACAAATATTACATTTATCATTATAAAACTTTATACTATAATTACAAAATAGTCAAAAAAATCAAAAAATATTTAATCCTTGAACAGTTCATTGCCCGTTAATGAACAAACCCGTTCTAGCAGGAATTGCAGCAGGCGCCATCCTTGTTGGATTGATTGTTTTTGGCCTCCAAAGCCAAATCAACTTGGGCGCATATGCGCAATCAACCGGGGTGACGAAAAAGGTGACCCTAATAGCAGACGAAGTGGACGTCCAAATAGCTCCGGATAACGCACTGCATCCAGGCGGAGTGATGTATAGAGCAATGGTGTTCAATGGAACAGTTCCAGGGCCGGTGATATCAGTTGATCTAGGAGACACCATAGAATTCACTCTGATAAATGAAGGCGATGTGATACACAGCATTGATTTCCACGCAGGTTATGGACCATCGGCTGCTGTTGGAGCAAATGCAAGTGACAAAGGCTCAACAGTGCAGAGCGGTGAATCTGTGACATGGACATGGCAACCTCCATTTGCAGGCGTGTTTTTCTACCATTGTGGCGCTGATGGCCTTAATGGCGTATGGGAGCACATTGCCAACGGCATGTATGGCGGCATCGTAGTGCATCCGCCGAATGAAGAGCCAGCAAAAGAATTCTATGTAGTCTTTGGTGAAATCTACAGCAACAACGTCGAAGGAGTCTTTGTCGCAGCAAATGGTACAGGCACATTCGATGTAGGCCAGTTCCTCACTGGTAACCCTGACATTGTGATGACAAACGGGATGGCACACAAGTACGTTCCGGCTTTGGGAAACGTAGCACAGCTGCCATTGAATCCTGAGGCAGAAATATTTAAGGTGAGGCCGGGTGAACCTACAAGGTGGTATATAGTCAACGCTGGACCTAATGACGGCGTAGCATTTCACTTCATCAGTGGCATGATCGATATACGCGATGGCTTTGTCAAGAACAGGTATGGCACACAAATATTGAACGACGAGACATGGTGGATACCCCCAGGATCGGGCAGCGTTATAGAAGCTGTGTTCCCAGAGGAAGGCATCTATGTTGGCGTCGACCATGCAATGAATGACGTGGTGAAAGGAGGCGCTTTTGTGGTCCAAGCAACTGAAGAAGCAACTGACAACGACCATCCAGCAGGGACATGGGTTCCTCCAAGAGGAAGCAGCGTAGTATCTGGTACGCCGGTCGTGACGGACACTACAGCCAATATGACGCAAACTGACACGAATGCCACCGAAACTGGAAACCAGACAGGTGTTGAGGGAAATAGCACCGGCTAGAGTCGAGAAGCAGTGAGTGCT
>DATLXY010000395.1:0-2562 GCA_035575335.1 Nitrososphaera sp.
GAAAACCCGCATTATTACCCTAACCAACTCTCGGCTTCAGTATATTATTTACATGTCGCGTCTAGCTTCTTGACGTTCACCTGTCTTGCCTCGACCGTCCAAACAGTCTGTCAGCAGGTTTTCGCGCACAGAGAAAGAGTGGAGGGGAAGAGAGGGAG
The DNA here is from genome assembly GCA_035575335.1 of Nitrososphaera sp. Taxonomy (GTDB): domain Archaea; phylum Thermoproteota; class Nitrososphaeria; order Nitrososphaerales; family Nitrososphaeraceae; genus Nitrososphaera. The sequence goes on from DATLXY010000395.1 coordinate 159, forward strand.
ATGTCCGCTGAGGTTTGGATCACAGTGGCCAAGTCCCGGACCTCATTCCTCTATGATCCAGGAGATCTTTCAACATAAGACAATGAGTAGCTGTGCAACGAAAGGTTTCAAATATACCAGAAAACTATGAATTCTGTTGGCCGGAGCTGACAATTTCGCAGTGGAACATGGAAAGGCACGTGAAGTTATAGAATGGATGAACCAACATGCTGAAAAGAACAACCAAAAGTTCAAAGCAAGAGTGTCAGGATCTACAATGCAGACGACAAGATTTGGAACTTTTGAATTAATATCATGGACCGGCGATTGGTCGGTAGCGCGCAGCTTAATCAAGAAGGCGAGCGGCAAGGTCGGCGCCAAGGTTATAGAATCCGGCTACCACGAAAAGCGAGACCTCCTAGAGGCGATGTTCGGCAGCCCTTCGGAATTTGGTAAAGTGTATTCAAACGGTAAGCTTGTCGGGCAGATAGAGATGGTAAAAAAGTCTGGCAGGTGGGCCTCGAAGGCCGAGAGCTTTGCATGACTACCTCTTGGTCTTGAGGTACATCCTCCTCATCTCATCGGTCCAAGCGTTCTTTTTCTCGTATATCCGCTTATGAGCCCTTGGCTTGCACACCCACATCGCGTACGAGCAGAGCAATGGAAAATACACTGACGAATCCCCGTAGACAATGACATTGCCCGCGTGTGATGTCTTGATCTTGCCCCAGCTCTTACCCTCCTGCAGAGTAGCTCCAGAGAGGCCGCCGGTGTCTGGTCTCGCATCTGTCAGCTGTATGATATAGTCTTGGCCCCCTTCCTTGATCTTCAGTATCTGGTACAGGGTAGGACCAGTCTGCTGGAAGAAGTTCTTTGGAACTCCACCGCCCAGTTCGAGTCCTCCGGACTTCTCGCTCTTCCAGATAATCGCGGCAGACTCTGCAACGTCGAGGATGACGTTTGGAACGATGCTCTTGCCTTCTAACAGCAGCGGAAGCATGTTGAGCCCGATCGAAGAGTCTCCAATCGCAGGGATATACACGGGTACTTTGCGCTCATATGCCTTGACCAAGAAGGACTTTTCCGGATACTTGCTGTTTTCCTTGGCGGCTTTTCCTAGTGCATAGCTGATATCGGCTGTGGAAACATTTTGAGACAGGTCTTTCGCCTTCAGAAGCTCTTTCTGCACGATCAGATCCTGTGCCTGGAGAGTCCCCACTTCCTTGACGTAAACGTCGTAGATCCTCACGATCTTTTTTATGTAAAGAATATCGTCGTCGACGTCAAAGTGTCCCTGTTTCACCGGCAGGTCATAGGCGAAGTGGAGGTCATGGTAAACGTTAGCGCCTGTGGAAACGATCCAATCAACAAAGCCCTTCTCTATCATTGCAGAGATTGCCCTGCCAAGCCCTATCGGAGTCATTGCCCCTGCTAGCGTCAGGCAAATAGTAGAGTTGGTGTTGATCATTTCCTTAAGAATGTCTGCAGCCTCTGCCAGCCGCCGCGCGTTGTAGCCGGTTGAGCCGTAAAACTTGATCAGCTCTGGAACGGTCATCTTCGCCGAAACTATAGGAGGTTCTATTTTCTTGCCGGTAAATGAATGTCTGCTGTCCACTAATTTGCTACAAGTATACCTCTATTAAAAACTCACTTTCGTTTGCATGACTGGACGGCGTATTGGTCTATGCAGTACTGGCGGCTCGCAAGATTGAACGGGATAATGACACCCAACCTACGTCTCATGGAGTATAAAAAATGATGAAATCAGCAGTAAATCTTCAGCCGGTTTAGTATTAGGTACGCTTGAAACACTTCTTTGATATCCTAGCTGAGAAGACACTGTTGCCCAAGCCTTTGTCCAATTTGACCTAAACTCTGAAGCTGTCCACGGTTCTGCGACATACACATCTGCGGCTGGCGCTATCTACGTGATAGCTGCCTGGCCGAAACTGGTCAAATGAAGTCTGCCATAGACGATCTTGCTGGAGATTGTATGACATACGATGAAATCGGGGCTGCAGTCGCGAGTATAAGCGCTTTTTCAGTTCCATCGGTCAGTCTTTTTGGCCCAGCGATTGTCTTGGTTGCCATGAGCACGATGATCACTCCCCTCTGGCTCAGGCTGGTTTGTATATCGGAAAGGTACCTCATCAATCGGCTGTTACGCTAGGAAAACAAGGAAAATCAAGAAAGACTCATTAGTCTAGGATCCCCACAGAGGGCGTAATGGCCGCCCGCAAAACATCAAAAGGCAAGGAGCTCTTGCGCCACCCAGTAAAGGATTATTCCATTGGGCACAATGACGATCTCGGCTCCATTTTTTCCAAAATGGCAAATTCCGGCGGATTCGAGTCTCGGAACCTTGCTGACGGCGTTGAGATCCTGCGGAGGATGATCAATGACAAAAACTGCACGAAGTTCATGT
>DATLXY010000396.1:0-3618 GCA_035575335.1 Nitrososphaera sp.
CCGGATGAAATTCTTTTTCACGTTCCCAGTCTTGTGGCACGGTGTGGTGCATGGTCTACAACAAGAGGAGGATGGCCTTTCTGGCTCCAGAAATGCCTTCTGGCGTACTGTATGACATTGGAGAGGTGGGGCTTGAACTCCCTGTTCATCTCTTCCTTCTCTTCATCCTTCTCTTCCTCTTCGCATAGGTGTATAAGACGAACCAGTTCCTCTTCTTCTATCCTTCCTATCCTAGGGGACTCAGATTGTCTAGGCCGCTGCTCAGGACTGTTGCAAAGAATCCTGCAAGCGCTACTGTCACGCCAACGAGCTGGAGCTTGGTTAATTTCTGCCAAGCACAGGCAAGGAAAAGTATTACTATCGTCTATAATGTTCCCGGAAGGCGGCCTTCTTTAGATGCTCCCGCCATGCCGACCATATCAAACCATGCATATACCCCTTGTGTCATGTATCAAGCCGGGCCACAGATATTTCCAAGATCGGAAAACTTCGAGGCTCCTTTTTCTTCTCCGGTTCAAACACTATCAAGAGCATCACTGCTCATGCAAGTGGATGCTGCTGGCCGTTATGACAAGAGGGTCGAGCTGCAGATAAACCGTCATTATTTCAACAGCTATCGACTCTATCGAGAGCAATGCAGCATGGACAAATATGACCCAGTAGCGATGAATCAAGCAACTATTTTTTTCAAGTTTGTTTGCCTGTCTTATATCATTCTGCTCTGGTCAGTCTCTCGCTGATCTCCCATAGTTTGACTGCAGCTTCTTTAGATTCTGCGTCATCTGACGGCTTTACTGGTTTGCGCTTTACAAAATATTTTCCGGTTATACCCCCCGCATCAGATGACGAAGCAAGGTAGATGGCCGTATCCGCTCCTTTTTCAGGGCTTATGAAGAACAATCCGACGACACTCCATGCCAGTCTGTAATACCATGGGTTCTCACGTGCAAGGTTTGTTCGTACTCCGCCAGGGTGGAAGCAATTTGCAGTAACACCGGTGCCGCTCAACCTCTCTGCCAGTTCCCTAGTGAATAGAATATTTGCAAGCTTTGACAAGCTGTATGCCTTGAATCCGTTGTACGATCTTTTTTCAAACTGGACGTCATCAAAGTCAATGATCCGAGCCCCTCTGTGGGCAACAGAGCTGGTAGTGATGATCCTTGCTGGCGCGCTTCTCTTGATTAAGTCGAGGAGAAGGTTGGTCAGAAGAAAGGGTGCAAGATGGTTGACAGCAAATGTGTATTCAATACCATCGGTAGTTGTATTACGATTTGCACGGAAAGCCCCAGCATTGTTTACCAAGACATCCAATCGACTGTGACCGTCCGCGTATTGTCTTGCAAGCTGGCGGATTGATGCTTGCGAGGAGAGATCAGCTACAAGATAGGATACCCTGCTGCCACTTCCGGTCCTTGTCCTGATATCATTTCTTACAAGTTCACATTTCTCTTTGGTGCGGCCCACCAAAACTACTGTCGCACCCATCTCTGCAAGGCCCCGCGCGATTTCCTTGCCTATACCTGAAGTTGCGCCAGTCACAAGGCAGGTTTTGCCTTCAAGATTTGTCACCATGGGTGGATTGTAGACCGGCGACGGCGAATAACAAGATTTCTGCTAAGCTTTGAAAATATCAGACGCGAAATAGCTCCTGAGCGTCAATGCATCATACAGATTGCTGCCGTGGTCTGCGGAGCATGGGAAAGATGCGAGGAGAAGAGCCCACTTGAATCGTGTCAAGCAGCTCAAATCCGTGCCGTTGATAGAACGGGATATTCTTGGGATTTGAAGATTCAAGGTAAGCGAGTTTACCATCGCGATCGCATTGTTTGAGCGCATGCTGCATCAGCGCTGAGCCAAGTCCTCTGCCATGGTGAAAAGGGTCAACTCCAAGAAGCGGCAGATACCAGTGCGGTTCGTCTGGATGATATCCACTCATCTTCTCAAATACCCCCGGACCATCCCTTCGAGCCTGATCGGACGTTGTGTTCTGCATCAACCAGTTAAGCGCCTCCATGTCTGGGTGGACATTCGGAGGTAGCCATAGAGCAGCGCCAGCATAACCATCGACATAATAGGCACTTCCATTTGCAAAAGCTCTCCCACCAAACGCTCTGACAAAGCTGGGAAAGTGCTTCAGGTATTCTTGTGGATCAGACCATACCCATCGCGTAGCAGGATCCGCTACAAAAGCAAGAGCCAACGCGTCAATTACTCGGGCTTCATCTGATGCCTTGGCCGTCTTGATGATTATTCGCTCTAAAACTGTCATGGTACCTCATCTCGCGTAACTGTTTTAAGGATTGTTGTCGCTATCAGGGCGAGTCCTGCCGTCGGACAACCGTCTCTCTAGATTTGAATGAATAGGCGTTATCTCGAAGCTCTCAAGAACTGTTATTGTAAGAATGCCATGTAAGCTATTTGCAGTGTACCTCGTCAAACTATCTTGTCGGAGATCCTGTCAGCTGCATTAATGGTAGCATTTGCGACAAATTCTTCAAATTCGTTAGTTATGTTTTTCACTATGGGGCTACTGACGATCTTTTCCCCTCCTCGTGAGACGCCTGTAAAGAAAGTTTGCCAGCCGAGCCCGATAATGGCCAATATAATCACAACGAACATTATGAATGTGATCAGACCCATGGGCTTTTCATCGCCTCCCCTTCCTTGTATCTTACAGAAGAGCTGATATCAATCCCAGGATAAAGGAGTTTCCTATTGTAAATCTGGTCTATTTCTTCAGCAAACTCGATAGCAAGAAACTTGTGGATGTCAGCATTGCCACAAACAATGGATAACTTGGCCGGATCTCCCAGATTCTTACGACCGTCCTCGTATCGCCTCACTTATGCAAGAAGTCAGAGCCTCTTTCTCCTTGCCTACATCTAGGACCACCTTTTTGTATAATAATGGTTCTTTAGAGTAAGCGTAATGCAGTTCGAGAAGTTGTAGACGTAGTAGAACGTCTTACCTCCTTTTCTCAGCCAGAATGTTCCTGCTATAAAAATGCCCAGCACATGCGTTTCGATCCTGCTTTTCGGCAGCCAAAGGATTTACCTGTTCAGTCGAGACCTTCGTGATATTCTTAAGCGGGATAACAATCTTGCTCTTGATTGCAAGGATCTTCTTGGGTTCGCTGAGATTTATTATTATGGAATCATTGCCGACTGTTACCTTTACCATGTTCTAAATTGGTGCAGGGTTCGAGACAAATTAAGGATAACTACACCTCTGCGTTTTCAGAGGGTTATACCGATACTCGCACAGAGAGGAATGGCTAGACATGAAATATTACTCAGAGGGACGCAAAGCCTGGAGAAACGAGAGTCATTCTCGTACTCGGATAGATTGAGTGCAATTGCGAGATTACTCTATTCCCTCTTCTTCATGGCATTAAGCTTGTCCATCAGCTCTGTCTGATTTCGCTCAAGAGATTCTACGCGGTCTTTTAGGTCCTTTATGATCACACTCAACCGGCTGATTTCCGTACTCGAGCTAGAAGTGAGCGAATCCAGCTGATCGTATTCCCTCCTCCTGTCGATACTTTTTGTCATATTCATATACTATACCGCAGCTCAACCTCTTAAAGGTTGGATTAGAAGATTCTAATTTTGTAATCAC
>DATLXY010000397.1:0-3176 GCA_035575335.1 Nitrososphaera sp.
CCCGACTACAGCACCCTTTGCCGGCGCATCAACAGCCTGGACATCAGGGTTGACGAAGAAAAGGTGGGCAACAACATAGTCATCGCACTTGACAGTACAGGCATCATAAAGGTAGCCAACCGCGGGGAGAATGGATGCGGCACAAGTGGCATGTCAGGCGCGGCTATCTGAAGATACATGTCGCAGTTGACATCAGGGAAAAGAAGGTGGTCTCAATGGAGGTGACACAAGCGAGGAGGAGGTACATGACGGCAATGTACTGAAAAAGCTGGTCAGACGAGCATCTGAAAACAACGACGCTGGTGGTGATGTCAGCCGTGTACTGGCAGACGGCATGTACGACAGCAAGGAGAACTTTCAGTTTCTGTCTGACCGCGGCATAGATGCTGCAATCAGGGTGAATAAGAATTCGTCAGGAAAATCGAATGGCTGTTATCCAAGGAAGTTAGTGGTTTTACAGCAGCTGGCTGATTTTGAGAAATGGAAAGCTAGCGTAAGCTATGGGCACAGGTGGATTGTTGAATCTGTGTTCTCTTCTGCCATGAAGAGGATATGTTGTTTGGTGAATATGTGATGGCAAGGAATTACCAGAACATGGTCAAGGAGATGTTCCTCAAGGCGTCGCTGTACAACATGTTTGTCGGGATGAAGTTGTAGTCAGGAGTCGATTAGACAAGCAGGGATCGGTCAGTTACGCAACAGAGCAAAAAAAAGAAAATAATTATCTAGTTGTTCTTACCATGGTATTGGCGTGCCGAACTACTACGAGATACTCGGAGTAAGTCCAACAGCCAGCACAGAAGAGATAAAGAAGTCATTTCGGCATCTGGCGCTTAAGTACCACCCTGACAAGAATGGCAATTCCGAAGAGTCACGACAGAAGTTTATGAAGATAGTCGAAGCCTATGAAATCCTCTCTGACCAGCAGGCTAGGAAGAAGTACGACGACACAGCCTACAGGATACCCGGGCGTGCTCCTGGCTGGACACCGCCAGCGGATTTTTCAACCGTCTATAGCTATGAGGAGATCAAAAGAAGGTACAACCCAAACAACATAGGTGGAGGGATATGGGATATAAGTGACAAGGCAACCTTTGGCATGTGGAAAGCAACGATGGTTCTTTTCGCGTCCTTGGGTGCAGTTGTCATCTATATTCTTGTTGCTGGTGGCTAATGCCTGTGTTTTCTCCTGTTGCGCCTATGCTCTTCTTCCCTAGCTCTCGACTTGTCATATCTGGCATATTTGACAGCAAAGAATCCGCCGACAACGAAACCAGGAACAGAGATGATGAGCATCTGGCCTCCGCCCATGGAAAGAGCTAGCAGTATTGCAAGACCTGCAGATGCGAACGAGACAATCATTATCATCAGAATTAAGCTTTTTGATTCTGCCAACTCTTCACTATCATGTAACGACTGATATTATAAGTGGTTTCCTATCCTCCTAAAGAAATAAAAAGGGACTGGAATTAAAGGCGGACTGGATGCGAATAGTCGCAGTAGGCAGCCGCGTTTTCGTTACAAGTTTCCAGCTCGCTGGAGTCAAGGGAATCCAAGTCGGAACGCCGGACGAGGCACTTGAGGAGATTAATAAGATGGATGAAAACAGCGGAGTTGGGTTGGTTCTTCTGAGCGACGACATCGGAAAAGAGATCCGCTATCAGTTGACTAGCCTGCGCGCAAAAAGACCAATCCCTCTCATCTTTGAGCTGCCATCTCCTGGGAGCAAGAAAGAAAAGGTGGACTATAGAGCTTTGCTCAAGCAGATCTTAGGCGTATAGTTTAATCAGTCTAGCCAGTCCGATGGTCCGCCAAACATTGCGGACACTCAGTATTTTTGCCCATTCCTCAAGCGATTCCACTATTGCACGAGAATTATCCAAGTTACTGCCCCCTGCGACCACTCCGTGGTTTTTGATCACCACTGCTCTGACACCCTTTTTGAACTCTTCTGATACTGCCTTTGCAAGCTCGGTTGAACCAGAAGGACTGTTTTCAATAATCACTGGCTCGCCAACAACTATTTTCGCCTCTTCTATAACATGTCTAAATTTCGAAGAAATCGAAACTCCAATTGTGAAAGGGCTATGCGTATGCACGATGGCATTGATGTCCTGGCGGACGTTATAGATGCCTCTATGCATTTCAAGTTCTATGCTGGGTTTGCCCTTTCCGACTACCTTCCCGGTAATCAAATTGACTCTCACCAGATCCGCAGGGCGGAGCTTGTAGCGTGGAACGCTTGAAGGTGTAATCCACATCCATCTGCGATTTCCGCTGCCCATCCTGATGCTGTGATTACCGGAGACGGAAGTTGTCAGTCCCATTGCATACAGAGACTTTACGCAATCAACAAGCTCCTGTCTGCTATTCATAATAATGGAAGTTGTGTGATGTGGATTATAAGAAAATTTAGAGGAGTTGTATTATGCTGGTTCTGTTCTTTTGAGTTGTTCTGTTCCCGGGTCCTCTCATTCGCAGCAAGTTCTTCTTCTTCTATCATATCAGCAATCTCTGGCAGAGCCCATCTGTTTCTTCCGATATGTAGCTTACAATGAGCTTAAATTCGCTCACTTCAATGGTACATTCACCGCCGGCGTAGACATAACCTCAGGGAAATGAGCTTAGTGATGCGACTGTCCGAGTTCTAATCAGAGGGTTTTTCATCCCATGTGCTCGTCATAATCTGGTACATGCTCACGAGGCGCAAGCTGTACAACGTCGTAAAGAGTTGTACAATGGGAAACTTGCCCAGCTCAGAAGGATGGTACTACAAGAAAGAAGGAGTAGCATTTCAGCATAAAGAGTGGATCTCTCGCATTCCCGTCTGTGAGGTGCCCTAGCAGAGACCATCTTTAATACCTTCAATTCCATACAAAAAGTGGCTGTGCAGGCCAGTCAGGGAAGCGTGCATGCTGGGTAGACTTCCATGGATGACTATGGAGATTGTGCCTTCTGCTTTTCATATATCTTCAGAGTCGCCAGAGCCTGCCCCGGCGAACAAGAGATAACCTATTTCGTCAGTTCTTGCCGTGACCAACGCCGTCATATGTGTGAGCAGCATTTTCGAGATCAAGTTCGTTGAACACAAACAAGTTTAACCCTATATCCTGAGAGGTCGTAAAGATGGCATCGGAACCATGGCCCATGCAAAATGCTCGTTAATCACATTCAAC
>DATLXY010000398.1:0-2873 GCA_035575335.1 Nitrososphaera sp.
AATATTAGACCCACTCGAGAACTACTGGCAGTTTGTCGAGGTGGATGCTAGGGGAAGAAAGAGCCAAGTTTCTCTCACGGATCGGGGAAAAAGAGCTCTGCGGATATTTTGCCCAGGGACGGCGTCGACGACTAAATAGCACCGCAAAATCCGACAAATACACTCGGCGTCAGAACTACAAGGTTGTTTTCGAACATGTGATGATTGGCAGGCCTTTATCCGGCTGTCGTACTCATGCTAGAGTTCGCTACAGCTACAGGATTCATTGCGATGATAGGAGTAATTTCCGTCCGTCCGAATGTCGTTCCGGCACGCTAATCAACTATACACCCTTTTTTCTATAGATCAGGAGCGCTGCTTTTTCCAGATTCTTGACTGCGTTTGCCGCCGATACCAGCGCTACGCCGGTCAGTATTCCTCCTATTCCCAGGCCCAGAACAGTAACTGAACCAAAATACAGTCCATCCTTGAGAGCCAGGGCCGTATAGCCGACAGAGTGGATCAAGTTTACCGTATGTCCGAAATCATCTCCGATGTTTTGCATGTTGCCTGCCAGAGCCTGCAGACTTGAGCCCATATCATTCAGCTGGCTCCTCTGCGATGAGAGATCGATCAGTCCTATACAGCCTCCGTTCTCGGAACAGGGGAGAGAATCGCCAAAATTCTGCAGCTTGGTACCAACATCCCTCAGCCCACTCGAACTTGAATAGAACTGGCCCTCTGTGCCGGGATTGTAGTTTATCAGTTCCCATCCAACCTCGTTCAGGCTGTCTAGTGCCGGAGGCAGTACTACAATGAACGTGTATGCCGCAAGTCCTGTCATACCGATGCTGAAGATCAGAACCGTGACAGCCAGTCCTGCTATCACACTGGTGGGTCGCATGTTGTCATCCTCTCTCCTCTTTTTTCTTTTCCTGCGTCACCAATCGTGTTCAGGATGATGATGATCCTCTTGTTATTGAATGGAGGTCGATTGAATCGATTGTCTGCTGACAATGATGATGATATTGTGCTGGCCGGGACTGCTGGTGTGTATCGAGTGCTAGATTCTAACATATTCGATGTACTTTGCTAGAGCTTTTACGTCATTCGATGAAAAAATAATTAAAACAATCCTGATACAGAATGGCAGAACGGTTTACTAGGACGGCAGGCGCGATTAGGAGTAGGGTTAAAACATAGACACGATTTTACTTTAAGATAGTTAAGTTCTTCCTGATTTCAAGGTCTTTTTTTCAAGGCCAATTTATGCGTAATAGAACCTATCCTGTGCCATGTCCTCCACTGCCCTCAACCGCCCCACGTTTTCCGTACTACTGTTCCCAGTGCTAACTTGATCTTGGTTCCATCCCGATAGTTATGTTATATGCAATAGCGCGCGTGGGAACATTATCCTGATGATAAAGCACGTCGGGATGGTTTGCCCAAATTGTGGTGACGGACAAAAGATAACCGATGCTGAAGCGGGCGAGCTCATATGCGCCAAGTGTGGCTTTGTAATTCGAGAGCGCATTGGCAGCGAGGGCGGAGACTGGAGTGTCGCTGCTAGAGAGGGGCAGCCAATTGAGGACGAGCCCGATTTCACTTGCCCGCTCTGCCATGGGTCTCTACAATCGTCGGGATGTCCGGTCGGAGCGCCGGCAGTGGGCTTAATGCTGCCATGCGATCCACCTTTGACCGACTCCGAGCATGGGATTTCCGGATAAAGGGCCAGGAAGAGCGACGCCTCCGGCGGGCATTTGTAGAGCTCGACCGGCTCAGGAGTTCACTTGGACTGTCAGACGCTATAGTGGAAAAGGCAGCCTACATTTACAGACGCGCTCAGGAAAGAGGGCTTGTCCTGGGTAGGATAATGCGGGCTGTCTTGGGAGCAGCGATATACATAGTACAGAGGGATACGGGGCTATCCGGAACGGTCGACGATGTCATCGCTGCAACAAACACGAAGGAGAAAGACCTTACAAGATCCTGCCGGATGCTCTTATGCGAGCTTGATCTTAAGGTGCCGTTAGTAGATCCCGTGAAGTGCGTCTCCCGCGTGGTTGGCAGAGCCCGTATCAGCGAGCGTACAAAGCGAAAGGCGATCGCGATCCTTTCCGACGTCATAAAGAAGGGGCTGGCTACCGGCAAGGATCCGATGGGTCTAGCCGCATCCGTCCTGTATATCGCCTGTACTAGTAGCTGCGAGCCTAAGAGTCAAGCCACCATTGCAAGCGCCGCCGGCATCTCGGAAGTAACGCTGAGAAAGAACCAGCGAATGATAATGAAGCAGAAGTCGTAATCGCGGGGTTTCCCGGACCTTTTAAGGTGGCTCTTGGACGCATGGACCTCGTCAAATTGCAAGCGCCGTCTCTTGCAACTAGCGGCGATGAATCATCAACGCGTATGTTGGCTAATACGAGAGCATTTGACTGCCGTGCAGGTTGCACGGCAATCAAGCCCAGCCGCGGCAAACAAGTGTACAGCAGCTGCCGGGAGTCCTAGGAGGGCAACAGGTTTAGGATATCGAACACCTTGAAACAAAAAAGAGGCGCGGACTACGACGATAACAACAACAACTGCCTGTATCTTGTTTGCTAATGAAAGACGTTCAGGACAAAATGATGCTTTGACTATGTTCTGAACCTATCTTCCTTCGTGGGTTAGCTCCATCAGACTAAATTCAAGGTCATTGTCGTATTCGCCCTTCATTATCTCAGTCCAGCATCTCTTGCAAAACGAATCATCTCTCACCAATCGCTGCTCAAACGTAATATCAGATGGGTCAAATTCATCTAAGCACATGACGCAGAAGCTTACCATTTTCCTCACTACAACTATTTCTACTTACTTATCAATCTGGTGCAAGCTTGTTCTATTACTGAATTATGGGG
>DATLXY010000399.1:0-2879 GCA_035575335.1 Nitrososphaera sp.
AGATAATCAAGATTTTCAGAAAGGTCAAGCCCGCCGGTCACAGTCAAGAAGTTTTCGAGACACTGAAAAACCGGAATTAGTGCCTGCGGCGGCCAAATGCGTAAAAATCCGACATCGGATCTATCCTGCGGTTATTCAATACAATCCCGATAAGCGAGCGGATCTCCTCGCAGCATTCTATGAATTTCATCCCCTTTTCTGTGGTGCGGTAGATATTGTTATCATCGATATCAACCGTTTTTTCAAGCAGGTTATGGACAAGAAGGGCAGAGAAATAGGTTTCTGCCTGGGTGCTGCTGATGTTAGCCTTATAGAGTATATGGGTCTTTTTTGCTCCACCACCCATCGCTGACACCAAGATGTCATAGACTATGTCTACCTTGCTCCTGTGTCGCTCTATCCTAGGCTCGTAATGCGAATCTACCATCTGTCACAATTTGACAGATTTTATATACTTAATAGATATACGCAACAAAAAACTGTAGGCCTATTCTATAGTGCGGATCAATTAGCTCCGAAAGACGTTCCAGTACCCGGGTATTACGTTGCTGATTAACTCCCGTACTCTTCAACAATGTATCAACTCCCAGCGGCCACCACTAGTAACCAGACCGCAATAGTGTGACTATCGAGCTCCGTTCGTCCTTGCCTGTAATGGTGCTTGTTGTACGTTTAAATAACTTCTGCAGCATGTTTCAGCTGCTCTTGGCATCAATGCAGAGTATCTGCGACTGCACCTGTCACAAAAAGTATGGCGACAAATCAATATGCGCTAAGTGCGTTGACCGGCACAAGACTTCTCCCTACTATCACATCCTCAAGAAATTTGATTAGCTAGCCCAAGTAGTATTAAAATAATATTAGTTCATATTTTATGCGTGAAAGTATCAACTATCCTGTTCATTGCTGCCTTGATCGCAGGCGTAGGCGTAGTGGGATCTGCGTTAGTCGCCAGCCAGCCCAAGCCAGAGCATGATATAATCAGTGTTGGGGTTGTTGACGTCAGTAGCCAGTCAATTCAATTTGTCTTTGAAAATGCTACGAATCTGACAAACAACGAACAAGATTCGGTATATGGCCAGGTCGCGGCTTGGAACAACAGCGTCTATGTCATATGGCAGGACTCTGTAAGCGGCGGGAACTATGATATTTTCATCAAGAAAAGCGTTGACAGTGGTAGGACCTTCGGGTCACATATCAACCTAAGCAACAACTCGGGATTTTCAGAACATCCGAAACTATCAGTCTACGGGAGCAATGTGTATGCTGTTTGGGCAGACAACAGCCCCGGCAATAGAGAAATTCTCTTCTCCCGAAGCATAGACAACGGCACTATCTTTGAAGCCATACAGAACCTGAGCAATGACAGTTCAGACTCGTACAACCAAGAGATAGCTGCCTATGGCGACAACGTGCATATATTATGGCTGGATCGAAACCCGGATGAAACTTCCCGCATCCTTTTCAGATCAAGTCCTGATGGAGGAGCCACCTTTGGAGAAACAGTAGAAATAAGCAAAATAGCTACCATTGGTTCTTTTCCCAAGGTCGCTGCATACGGTGATAATGATGTATATGTGACCTGGAATGTAATTGGCAGTGTAGATAATGATGGGCTATACTTTGCAAAGAGCTCTGATGGTGGAAGAACATTTAGCGAGCCGGTCAAGCTTACTGGCAGTCCAGGTGAATCCCAAGTTGCAGCCTACAATCAGACTGTCTATGTAATATCTGGCGGTCTTTACCCAATAGACATAACCGGCTTCTACTTATTCAAGAGCACTGACAGCGGTGAGACTTTCGCCGAGTCGCTCTTGACCGATCCAGACGGAGTCTTTGTAAACCCCACTAACGTCGAGATAGCTGCGCTCAGCGAGGAACTAGTATATGTAGCTGGGCAGGTCTTTGTGGGTGGCAATCAGGAAATCCTTCTCTTGCCGGTAGTTGCGAACAACGCGGCCAGCGTGATAAACTTGAGCGAGAACCCAAAGATATCAGAGTGTCCGTCAATTGCAATATCCGGTGATAACATCTACGTTGTATGGGAAGACATGACCCCGGGCAACCACGAAGTTTTGTACGCAAAGGGCAGCAGAATCTGAAGAACTGAAAAAGGTGCGGGAGGAGGGATTTGAACCCTCGAACCCCTAAGGGATAAGAGCCTCAGTCTTACGCCTTTGGCCAAGCTGGGCGACTCCCGCTCCTTCCCGTTAGTTAACACGCTTGCCTAGCGCTAATTTGAATATTGCGTGGAGGCTTCCTGCCAAGTCTTGAACTGACGACACGGCATCTGATCGGTAGCAGTTGTACTGCAAAGATAGGATCCCCCGCTCGTTGCTCCCCTTCATTGTCCGTCTTCGCAGTAACTAGCTTGTAGCTCAGCGACCTAAGTTCCGATGTTTTCGATAGGGTTCGCTCCTGCATAGCCTGTGCTTTTGTGGGCGCTATTTCGCCTTAAGGTGTGAGCGTGAAGTTTTCTAAAGACCCCTGTTGTTAAGCAAACCGGTGTACCACCACCTAGGACTGGTAGGAAGAGATACCTGGTTCAATGAAAACTCAACACCTCGTCATAGGTTCAGCTGCAAGTTCCATCAGAAGAGGAACCGGAAATGGTTTTGAGACGGTCAAGGCTATCTAGCGGGATCTGGAAATGCCAAGAAGACTGCCGTGTGCAAACAGACCGAGATGCCAAATAGGAGCCTACAAGATATCGAACTGGAATGAACCCGGTAAAGGAGAGGGCTCCGTAGAAACCAACCAATCTTTACCAGCTAGTCCATGAGATTCCATAAGACAGGCTTTCTGATACCATCCTAACACCATATGCCTGATGAAAGAGTCGAGGTATGTCAGGATGGCCGGTCCGTACTATGCTACGT
>DATLXY010000400.1:0-3467 GCA_035575335.1 Nitrososphaera sp.
AGAAGAGAAGCGAATCTTGAACGGAATAATCCTTGTTGCAGCTGCCTTCGTTCACGACGAAAAAGATGAGCCGGAAGTATGTCTGTCGATTTTGCAGCGAGCAAGAAAGAAACTGGAAGGAACAGGTGGTAAGTATCACGACATCGATGTAGACATGATAGCCGATCGAATTTCAAGGATAATCGATTCTGGCAAAATAGAGCGATTTATGATTTGACCACCATTCTAGCTATCGCAATGACCGCAGTGCTAATTGCAATCAGCACTAGAAGCGAAGCGCCTGTCATCATAATGACTTCGGCTGAGGTTACCTGAGCAACTACTATTGTAACCATGCTCAAAACCCACGCAAATGCGATGACGACCGATGCCGTAGACATAGTCCAACGATTGTTTCTTCTTGCAGAAATGCCAATGGCGGCCCCCAGCGGAGCAAGGTATACTAGACCGATAAGCAAACTCGCGGTTATCCCAGCTACCACTATGCCCAGCTCGTCGTTAAACGTTATCGCATCGTAGACATGAGTGCTGATGGTTAGTATCCCTAACAGGGGATAGATGAGAACCTTCACAGTGCTCTGGAGCCAGCTATTCTGTCGTTCATATTCGGCTATTGTTGGGCTAAAAGAATAGTACCACGCATTGAAGACGTTCATGAAGCTGCTTCCTGCGAATGTCTTTAATGCAATTTCGTCTCTGAAGAGCCGCAGTTGTTGTACCGCTGGAGCGAGCTCACTTCCAAAGGCAGCAGTTGCGATCAGGCATCCACTTTGATTCTGGTTGTTATCGCTACTGTTGTTTTGAGATAACCCGGGACTTGACGCCTGCAAAACAACTCTTTCAGACATGTACTGGTCGGAATCTACCACGAGCGAATATCGGGCGGTCTTGTATGTCTGCAACTTGTCGGTGATCACGATACCAAACGGCGCTTCAGAGCCGGCGGTAATGTTCGAGCTTCCTCTACCCGCCTCTGCAAGTGCATGGCCTATGGCTATAACTCGACCATCCTTGTCATACAGGGTGGCTATCATAATGGCATTGTCTGCTCTCTCTTGCCCATTGTTTCTCGCAGCCGCATTGATATAATACGTTCCAAGGATATCAAGCCTCGAGTTCGAGGATATTATTTCCAGCTGTTTTTCTTTCAGCTCGGTATTCTGTCCTTGAGCGGTCATGGTAAAATTCGCTACTCTTTCTACAGTATCTGAATCCAAGAGCAGTATTTCAAACGGGGAAGACTCTCCGGGATTTATCACCTGTAATGCCGGAGCCCTTTGATATTCATCAAGCAAATTTCCCTCGCTGTCGTAAAATGAGATCGTGATCCGAACGTTCTTCATCGCAGAATCAGAATCGTTTCTAATTTCACCCAAAATATGCATAATCTTCGTCTCATCTATATATGAGAACTGATTGTGGAATGAAAAATCGGCGTATGCGTGTTGCATTACAATAAGAAGAGTAATAATTAGCGCGGCGATGATGTCCAGGAGTCGCACAAGTTGTTTGGCGCAATAATGGTTATTTAAAAACACCGGAGAACCCTCATCGTTTGCGGAGTGCGTGAAATCTTGTCTATGAGAGGTCATCTTGAGAACATAATCATTATGGCTTACAGATGATCCTTTTCTTGGGATCAGTACTACCCGGAAAAATATCGTTGTCCCGTCCTATGCAAAATCAATTACTTTCCTACGAATGAAAAAACACCATGCGACTGCTCTGTTGCATAACTGCGTAACCTCTCCGATCACGGTATTGCTCCCCGGTTACAATTGAACAACTTCTAGAAGCATGTGGCGA
The DNA here is from genome assembly GCA_035575335.1 of Nitrososphaera sp. Lineage (GTDB taxonomy): Archaea > Thermoproteota > Nitrososphaeria > Nitrososphaerales > Nitrososphaeraceae > Nitrososphaera. The sequence continues at coordinate 1,807 of DATLXY010000400.1, forward strand.
ATCAAATGGTTTTCCGGTACAACTCTCATGCTGCAATGTTTGGGTGGCTCGTTGCGATAGATTATCCCTGCAATAAAAAAACAATATCACACTCATATTCATGACAATTAGGGGAGTACAAAACATTCATGAACACATGCACAGGCTCGTGAGCGTATGCATGTATATTGAGCTCACCCTCTAGCCCTCAGTTTCTCTTTTCCATTTTGTTTTTCCACCGCCGCGCTGCCGATGATACGTAAGTCAGCCATACAATAACGAATTCGTCTTTACGGATACGGGGCACCTTTCAGGAGACTCGTTGTAAAAGCACTATATTACCTGCGTGGGGCGATGCCGCAGCGACAAGTTAGATGCAGATTGGTCAGCCATCCTTGAGACACAAGCCAGTTATCAAACAATACATTTCAAACGTTATAGATATTAGTATGTCTTACACCGTCAGTAACATTGCCAGACATATCGCTGATAGCTGGGCCGGCTTCAGCTGATCTCGCAGAGAAGATTGCAAGACACCTAGGCTCTAAGCTGATAGCCGCGGAGCTCAGAGTATTTGCAGACGGCGAAAGTAAGATAAGAATGGCAGGGGCCGGTAAGAACTGCGTGATAGTCCAATCGACCTATCCACCTCCTGATACCCACATCATGCAAACTCTGATGATGGCCAGAAAATGCGCTATTGACGGTGCCCGCGACGTCTGTGCGGTAATACCGTACCTGGCCTATGCTAGGCAGGATAGAATGTTCCTTGATGGAGAGGTAGTAAGCATAGAGCTTATTTCCAAGTTGTTCGAAGCCACGGGAATAAAGCATGTGGTGACGGTTGACATTCACAGTCAACTCGCAATGTCGCATTTCACCAGCATCGAGAACATTTCTTCTATCCCCCTCTTGGCCGATTATGCTTCAAAGATGAATTTCTACAGGCCGGTGGCAGTTTCTCCGGATGCAGGAGGCGCTAGCAGAGCAAACGAATTTGCAAAATTGTTGAAAACAGATTCAGTCGCGCTGAAAAAATCTCGTGACAGGACCACGGGAGAGATAACGATCGACGAAAAGATAGACATTGATGTTTCTGGCAGAGATGCCATACTAGTAGACGATATGATCAGCAGCGGGGGCAGCATTGTCAAGGCCGCGCAAGTGTTGCGCAAGAACAATTCTCAAAGGGTTTACGCATTGTGCGCTCATGCGCTATTGATAGGGGATGCGGTTCAAAAGATCAGGTCTGCCGGCGTTGAAGACATTATTGCGACCAACTCCGTTCCCGGAGAATATTCCAAGGTGGATCTCAGCCCAGCAATAGCGCAGGCGTTAGAGTTGAGGTATCGTTCAGCATAAATTTGGCAAACATGCACCGCATTAACACCATACCAGTATGGCAAACATGCAGCTTGTTTTCCTAGGAACATCTTCGGCCGTCCCTACTTTGCATCGGGGACTATCATCCATTGCCATCATGAGAGAGGGCGAGTTACTTCTCTTCGACGCCGGTGAGGGAATGCAGCGGAATTTCATCAAGGCAGGTCTCGGTATGAACAGAAAGATGAAAATTTTCATCAGCCACATGCATGCTGACCACTGCGTTGGTTTGCTCGGACTTTTACAAACCATGGCGCTCCAGGGGAGGGAAAGAAGCATTGACATTTATGGTCAAGCCG
>DATLXY010000401.1:0-3317 GCA_035575335.1 Nitrososphaera sp.
AAGGTTATGCTGGTATGCAGGTAGGTCTATTTCGGTATAAAAGCCATATCGCAGGCTGCTCTCGTCATATCAATTGCCTGTAAGCAATCACAATCTAAAGGGTGACACCGGCACGGCTTTTGTTAAGAGTGAAATTCTAAAGTCCATCTGAATGTTTGGATTCTGGGGACCTCGATTGCAGCAGGTATTCCATACTTGTGTCTGAAGAGGTTCCGAAATAACGTGAACAATCGAATGTGCAGTTGGAAAACTGATGGTTTTAGTGCGGAAGTTGGCGTCTCATGACAAGAGCAATCAAACATCATCGAAAAAATCGGTATTATTATCAGATCGGAAGTGACAACTTGCCAAAATACTCCTCCATGTTCTGCTCAGCCTTAATCTTTGCTACTATTTCGTTCTTTGCCTCTTCTGTGAACCACTGTGCAATTGACTTGGCAATGCCGTTCTTATCGCATAACGCGATCATATAGCCCGCATCTTCTTTTACAACGGCATAGAGGTTCTCTTCACCAACTGGCTCCCAATTGTTATCCTTGTTGTCTTTCAGCGCGAGCGCTGGCATGGCATGCCCTGCATATCGCTCCAGTAATTCCTTTGCAGCTTTGACACGCTTTTCGCCCATCTTGAGAGCCGTAAAATACTGCATGTTACTTCTTAATTGATGTGGGTTTTAAAGTGTTTAGGATTTCGCTGACAATGCCGCTTTCGTCGCCTACAGCATTCTGCGCAGATTCGAAGAACTGTGCAAGCAGCTTACCTGAGTATCCTTGCTTTGCATAGTAGTTTGCCTGTAATGCCATTTCCAGCTTGTCAATTTTGTGGACAAACCTCGCAACGTCGCCTTTGTTCTGAAGGTATTCGTCCCAGATCTTCTCATACTCTATTCTTATTTTCTTGGGAAGGCTTGACAGGATCGACTTCATAGCCCTGTTTTCCAGAGCCATCTTCTCGCCGGCAGTTACGTCGCCAGGCATATAGTCACCGACAACAGATTCTGCAAGGTCATGTAGAATGGCCATCTTCATCACTTTTTGAGTGTCGTATCCCAGCATGTCCGATAAGAGCATCGCTATCGCGCACATCGAGAAACTGTGGTCTGCGACCGATTCTGCATCCTTAATTTTTACCTTTGAAACCCAGCCGGCGCGTCTGACGAACTTGAGTCGCAAAATCGATTGAAAAAAAGGAGACAGGTCATCCGCTACCATTTCCTAGAGTCGCCTTCGAGTAGCCCTGAACCATGATGAATCCTGTCTATATGCCTTGAAAGCTCTTCGTTGTCCTTAAACTTAGATGTACAGTAAGGGCAGCTAGGCTCTTCGTTCTTGCTGGACACCATTTGACATTGCAAATGCGGCACCTAACTTTAAAGCTAGCGAACACCGCTGCTAATCAAGCTCGGTGAGTCAACTGAAATATTTGATGCTGCTTGCGCCGTCTCTTTGTCTATAAACAAAATAATATCGGCAAAATATGCAATTGCTACAGTCGCGACAGTCATTAATATCGTTATTGCCAGTATTAACACCACGTTATAGACCTGTCCCAAGGTTTACCTAGCATGCTGGTGGCAATCTTGGGATTTTAATGTTGGGGGATACTGTAATATCTATGATGTAAGAAGGCTATTGCTCGCTACTGCTGGTTTATCCAAGCAACATCCGGCACGCCAAGCCTCTTGTTCGCGAGCCGTGCGGAGACAAACAGCAAATCGGAAAGTCTGTTGAGATAAACGATTATGGCAGGGTTGACAGGCTCGTTTCTTGAAAGCGATACTACTGTAGTCTCGGCTCTGCGCGCCACTCCTCTTGCCTGATGTAGGAACGAAGCCTCGATACTGCCTCCAGGCAGGATGAAGAATGTAATTGGCTGAAGCTCTGTTTCAAATCTGTCGATTATTGGCTCTAGCATAGAGGCCATGTTTTCGCTTGTGCGAGGCGTCTTGCTTGGTTTTGGGTACGTGGGATCTGCAAGATCAGAGCCGACGACAAAGAGATCGTTTTGAACATTGACCAGGACATCGATTAGATCTGAAAACAGATTTTCCTGACGGTTATTTCTTTGCCGCAGAAACGAGATCGCAAGGCCAATGCAAGAGTTCAGCTCATCGACTGCGCCGTAGGCGATGATCCTCTGGTTTGCCTTGCTTACTCGCATACCCCCAATGAGCCCGGTTTCGCCCATGTCGCCCGTCTTGGTGTAGATCTTCATATTTCCTTGGAGAAATGAGTCTGATGATGATTTAAGAATATAGCTTGGAGTGGAAAATAAAACCATTGTATTAAAATAGTCCTCTAAAAATTTGGTTTCCCAATATGAAGAAAGTTGCGGTGGTTGACGACGAGCTCGATATTACCACCGTCTTGAAGAGGGGGCTCGAGCACCACGGCTTTTCAGTTGATGTCTTTAACGATCCATATGCTGCTCTTGTCAGCTTCAAGCTTGGGTATTACGACCTGATGATAATTGACATCAGGATGCCCAAGCTGAACGGATTTGACCTATACAGGGAGCTCAAGAAAAAGGATCCGAACGTCAAGGTGTGTTTCCTTACTGCATTTGAAATCTATTACGATGAGTTCAGAAAGATGTTTCCAAACATTGACGTCAGGGCATTCATCAGAAAGCCGATCAGCATATCAAGCTTGGTTAGCCAACTGAATGCGACTCTGGAGTCCTAATGACAGTTCTGAGCCTTTTTGGTGCAGCTGGACAAGTAGAAAGAGTGGCTGGAATGCACAAGCCGTAGTGTTTGGAGAGGGAACACTGAAAAGTCTTTTGGCGTACCGGCTGATCCTGTTAACTTAGCCTCCACCCCTGGCCAGAAATGACGTGAACCGCATACTGTCTTCGCTCATGTCCAAATATAGCAAGAGCAATTTGAGCCAGTCCCACACATGCTGCCTGCTGCAATTCCTCTTTCTGCATGCAAAGTGGTCGTCGAAAATTCTGTCCTGTCCTTTACCTGCAGGATAAACCGCTCCATCAGGTTCTTCTTCTTCAGTTCTGTACCATATACATAACGGCGCAGGCGCAGCCACCCGCTGCAAGCCTCATTGTAACACCTCGCACCGTCTGTATGTGTGTACGTATGTATATGTGTGAATATTGGCTTTCTGCCATACCTACTCCTCCTCCTCTTCTACAACTGCTTGATGAAGTGGTAATAGAGTAAAACGGTCCTCTCACGGAGAGGTGCATGGCCAAACATGTGTTTAGCGCAGGTGGTTCATATGCAATCCACAACACCAGTAGTCGCGGCCGTATATCTATCTATATATCTGGAGCAGAGGGTCTCGTCAACAAAAATATCG
>DATLXY010000402.1:0-3301 GCA_035575335.1 Nitrososphaera sp.
CGGGAAGGAAGAGATGACGTTATAATATTGACAATAACTTACCCAACTCAGAGGGCGATAGCGGTGAGCACGCCTCCGAGCTCACTGAAACAGGCGGCGATTCCCTTCCAGACAGCCATGACAGCAATGATAACGATGGTGATGATGACACTTCGGTTGTGACACAATTGTCGGGCAATTCCGATGAAGAGTTGAAAGTGATCCTCGTCGCGCTCCCACCACACCGAGACGTGCTATAGCAAGGAAGGTCATGGAAGAGAGAGGATACAGGGTGCTACTGACTGTAAAGATGAACTACAAGGTTTTCAAATCTTGAAAGAAATGGTGAGAAAGAGAATCGATGAACAGGTGCTATCCTGCGATACTGGAGGTTGCGGCCGTCGTGCCTCAGTTTTCCTAATTCAATCAAGGTTCTATCGAGCGTGACAAGTTTGATAATGTGATCGGACATCAGGTAGGATACCAGAATAAGAGAGTCACGTCCGTCGAAGCTGTGGTTCCTGTCAATTCTTTACCTCACCGCTACTGTACACTGTGTCATGTTGAGAAAAAGTGCCCACATCATGTATTCTAGAAGTCTGTCGTATCCTCCAGCTCGGCCTTCAGCTTGAATACACATGTATGGTAGGTTTCGTGTATAACAGTAGGATTTACGGCAGGACCTCTGTTGCGTAGAGAAGAGACTCTGTCATGGTCTGGATGTGCAGCGACCAAGTATGCTACAGGATATTGGAGTCTACTCCAAGATACTCTTTATCTCTTGTGAGCTTGGCCATTTTTTGATCTCTTTCACCTTTAGCGCGTCATAGAACTTTGCCATCGTTGGCGCGCCTCCTTCGATCTTCCCTATCATTATCTTCGATCTGTCATTATCGCTGGCGGCCATGATGCTTACGGTATCACCGTTTTGTAGCGAAAGCATTTCTGCCATGTCCTTTGGAATGGTGACCCGAAACCTATTGCCTATCTTTTGCAACTTGACTTTTTCTTGCCACCGCTGCCGTGGCTGCCATGTGTGTATACAATATAATATACACATAAAGTTGCTGGAGCAGTTACTTTACAGCTTTTTCAGATCGAACACACCGTCACCTTCCTTTATTGAAAGAGGTCTCCTCTCTTGGTAAACTTCGCCCATGCTATGCGCCACATGCTCTGTCTTCCTATCGAGCATCAGCTAGGTAATCTCGTCCTGATGTAGATCTTGTAGCCACACCTGTCTTCTTGGTCACAGCACCGGACGGATCCACCGGGTTTTTGTGTATGGCAAGAAGGGTCTTTAGACTGTGAACAGCCTTTCAGAAAAGCCTTTCAGGAGACATTTCTGCTATGAGTAGATCGAGTCAGACGAAAATTACCTCGATCTTTTTTGACCATTTGCACTCACATCAACCTGCCAAACTTGCCGAACCTGCCCCGAATACAAACGAAATAATAACGGGCATTGACAGTCCGTTGGTGGATTACTATGCTCAACTTCTTACCTTTCTGACTTTACATACAGCTTCCATGTTACCAATGCTAGTCCAGAGCCTACAAGAATTGACACATCAAACAGGATTCAAATCGGGTGGACGATTCGTGTCCCTCACATTGCGTACCAACTCCTATCAAGCTCTCTGCTGCGCGAGAATTATTGCAGCCGAGCATTGTGCAGGCTCTATACCGAGCCTCCTGCATTCCTCTAGCAGTTCTTGTGTCGCATCCACGGCTGGACCGTCATACTGTGCATGAGCTATCTGCATAATAGTCGGAATACTAGTCGCAAGAACCAGCATGAATAACCCAGCAGGAGTCAAACAGTACACTGTGGAGTTGGCAGAAGAAAAACGTAATGTTATGACAAGTTATCCTTGTATTGCATCAAAAATGATCTGCCACTGAAACGTGAACCACTAGTGAATTTGTTTGTAGGTATTCACCTAGTCAGTTGAATCCTTGCGCGACCAACTTGTTTTATCGCGAGCCTTGAGCCATTCTACCTTTTAGACACCATTTGAAGTTCCCGCTTGGTCAATAAAACTGTCTTTCTCTCCACCTCATTGTAAAGTTCAGCTGCAATCCTGCCGTAGTCGCCCACAACGTTGATTCGCTTCTTGAACTCTGGTATGACATACTTGTTGCTGCTGCCCTGGACTGAAACTATGACAAGCGCTATGGACGATACCCCTTTTACTACTTTTACAATTCTGTCAACCTCTTTCTCGGCTTCCCTCTTTCTCATGTTTGGATCCTCTTCAAATGCTCTTAACAGGCCGGGAACAATGACGCTCTTTGTCCGATATTTTGAAATGATCTTCGGAAGCTCTTCAGACAGCAGCCGCTTAACCTGTGGAACTGTAAACGCCCTGACCACCAGTATTCTCTCTGCAGCCTTTTCAGCGTTCAATCCATATTGCCTTGCGAAATTGATCGTTCCGTATACATCAGCGAGGTTGCCCACATCCGCAACCATGACGTATTGAGAATTCATGCCACCGTGTCTTTCCGGTGGCAATGACCTCACGCAAAGCCTTGTCAGAATAAGGTTTGCGTATTTACCGGTGACGCAACACAAGTCCGTACGTCCGAGGCCCATGAACGAATCGATCGCTGGTATATCGAATTTTAATTTCAGCAGAGCGTCTGCTGTCTGAATCTTGAGCGGAGTCTGGTTCATAACAGGTCGAAGGTGTCGCTTTTCCAAACGGTCTGCCAGCAATGAGCCACAGCTTGGGCATTCTTCCTTTAGTGAATGAATTTCGATATATTCTGCGGTCTCTTTCAGTACAGATCCGCATCTGGTACAAACATACTGGCTGACCTGCATGGGCTAACATGTTATAACATGGTAACTATTATAGCATATGATATTCTCTTTTCCCGCTGTCTGCCAGAACAAATATACTTGGAACTGTGGACTGCAACTGAACTTGCTATCCTTGCTTCAAGCCCTTCTTTTTCGTAGAAACGATCACTCCGCCCATAGCCGCAACAACCACCAAAAGAGGGAGTGGAAATTTCGGCACAACAGTCGTTGCAGTAATGGAATAAGACCCGACAGACCCACGATGCGGGCTAATCCGTGATTATCTTGGGTAATACCTAAAGATCTGAAGCAGCTCTTACCAGCATTTTTGTCAGTATTGGATACAAATTTTCGTTCCTGTAGTTAAACCGTAATTCTATTTCTTCTTTCTTCAGATACAGATGAAAGTACTGCTGCTCTGGGTACACCACGATAGTGGTGGTACATCCACGTCCTAATATAGCTCAATAATCCTTCAATTCCATTGATGTGAGTGTGTCTTCTGCTCTAACG
>DATLXY010000403.1:0-4837 GCA_035575335.1 Nitrososphaera sp.
GGCAGGTTGGAAATTCTACAGATCCACACACGCGGAATGCCACTTTCAGAGGACATCAACCTTCAAGAGCTAGCAGCAGAGCTGCACGGTTATACAGGCGCCGACATCAAGGCGTTATGTAGAGAGGCTGCTATGAAGGCCTTGAGGCGATACTTGCCGGAAATAGATCTGGAAGGTGACAAGATATCTCCGGAGATCCTGGAGGAAATGGTGATCACAAACCGGGATTTCAAGGAGGGCATGAAAGAAATTGTCCCTACGGCAATGAGGGAATTCTATGTAGAAGTAGCTCGCGTGAAATGGAACGACGTTGGCGGTTTATATGAGGCAAAGCGCATCCTGCATGACAATCTCATCACTGCAATAAGAGAGCCCGAAAAGTTCTCCAAGATGGGCATAAAACCTCCCAGGGGAGCGCTGCTTTACGGTCCCCCCGGTACAGGCAAGACGTTGTTGGCCAAGGCACTTGCCACTGAGAGCAATGCAAACATAATTATCGTCCGAGGACCTGAGGTGCTCAGCAAGTGGATGGGCGAATCCGAAAAAGCGATCAGAGAGATTTTCAGAAAGGCGAAAGCATCGTCTCCGTGCATTGTCGTCTTCGATGAACTGGACTCTCTTGCGCGGCCAAGAGGCCAAGAAGACGATATCTCTGGTAGTGAACGTGTGCTCAGCCAGATACTGACAGAGATGGACGATGCTGGTAGTGCCGGTGTTGTGGTGATTGGAATAACCAATAGACCCGATCTCATCGACACATCGCTGCTCAGACCAGGCAGACTAGACCTCATCATATACGTCGGTCCGCCGGATGAAAAGGCACGTCATGAGATACTGCGGATAATCACACAGTCGATGCCACTTGGGATCGATGTCGACCTCGCAAGTATCGCTCAGTCAACGAAGAACTTTAGTGGGGCTGATCTTGTAGCACTCTGCAGAGAAGCTGCCGTGAATGCTATGCAGGGCAAGTCAGACGTTGTTTCCAGAGCAGACTTTGCCAAGGCGCTAAGACTGGTTAGACCATCCATCACAAAGGATGTCGAGGACTGGTACGAATCCATTAGGAAGAACATTACATACGCCATGCCCAAACCTATAGACAAGTCGTTTTATGGCTAGCCAGCATATCCAGTTATTGTGCGCTGAAACGATTTCCGCTATAAACTGAGAAAATCTATGCTTGCATGTGTGCGCAGTATACCCAACACTGCTCTCGCTATGTATTTAGATAGGATATGACTCTTCATCTATGTATAGTTGATTCCCTCTTCAACATGCCCTTCAGGCTACTTTTGCATTCGCACACATTCAGGTAGTTACAATCTGACTTTCTCAAATGACCAGTTACTTTTGATACGCGGCCTATCTGCTAGACAAGAGGCATTTAGTAGGTGATATGGAGCGTGAAATATCCCTTACGCAATCTGATGTATGAAAAGATAAAGCAGGCAGGCAACATTACTGACGCAGACCTTGTCAAGGAATTGGCAAAGGACGGAGTCACACTCTCCGATTCCGACTTTAACAAGACGCTTCTTGACCTCGAGATATACGGGCTGGTCAGGGTTTCCTGGGTGACAAAGGACAAGCGCAGGATCGAGCTCGTCGCCAATTCAAGTACAGCTAACTAGCTGATAAAAGAAAAGGGAAGTGGGTAGTAAAACATGGCATCAAGAGCCAGACCGACAAATACGATCACAAGATAGGGAGCCGTGACCTTGTATGCCTTCCATGCAAATTCCGGTGTAGGGTTCTTGTTCAACTTGTAGTGATACGCGAGCATGAGTCCACCAGATGCTATGGTCACTGCGGTGTATACGATGCCAAGACCAAAGAGCGATAGTAAGACGGAATACGGTACCAATACCGCAGTATTAAGAAGTATGTACCCTGCGGTCTTTTGGTTGCCTATCAAGACCGGGAGCATGGGCACCCTGACACTTGCATACTCTTCTCTCGCTCTTATTGCAAGGCACCAAAAGTGTGGTGGAGTCCACATAAACACGAGCCAGCCTACCAAAAACCCGACCAAGTCTATAGAGCCTGTGGCTGTGGCCCAACCCGCCATAGATGCTGCACTTCCGGCAAACCCTCCAATGACAATGTTTGAAGCATTGCTGCGCTTGAGCCACGCAGTGTAGATTATAACGTAAAAGAATATGCCAAGTGCGATCATGGCTGTTGCAACAGGGTTAAGTGTGAACCAAGCAACTACCAAAGAGAGTATGCTAAGTGCGATACCATATGCAAGCACGTTCTTTGGAGCTAGCCTGCCCGCAGGTATAGGTCTATTTGAAGTTCTTTCCATTATCTTGTCAATGTCGCGATCATAATAGTGGTTTAGCGCGCTCGCTCCCATCGATGCCAGTGACCCTGCCACAGTGAGAAACCCCAGCTGCCATGCCGTCACATCCCATGCAACATCAGGTGTTGCATCAAAACGGCTAGCAGCAAGAAGCGAGGTAACCGCGGTTATCACAAGGACTACCACGATTCGTGGCTTTGAAACTTCGATATAGTCGCGTGCGGTCACAGAACTGCCTCTTGAAGAGACACTCCGTTTTGCTTGAATTTAATTTATTCGTTCGTGTCTCAGCGGATCATGAAATGTTTCAGGTTGGCAATCTGCAACTTGAAAAAAGTCATCATCTTACGCTTTAATAGCGCATGTTCAGCGTCTGACAGACCACATCTACAATCAATACCCTTGTCGATATAATGAGCCTCAGCGAGCGAGTATATCTTGGCAATCCTGTTACGTGCCTGTGCAAAGTCGTATTGCTTTATTCTGTGAGTATATTCCAGTATGTCTATCAGGTTGACTGTAATAAGCCAGGCGTCCCATACGGTATCGCTCTCGCTTATTTCGAACAAGTCCACAATAGCCACAACGATTGCCCGCGTTGGAAGGCTTTAAGATGCTATATCAGCTATTTTAGATTCGAAGTAATCAGCTTTACACTAGGTCGGCGGCGTAGGCTGTCTGAAGGGAATTCCGAGGCGGGAGATCTTCAACCCTTTGTATCGCCTGTACAGGGACTCATTGCGTTATAGTCTGCTTGATTTGTTCGCTAATTTGATTGCATCACTCCTGTAAGTCTTGCTTCGAGGTCTTTGAGTTAGTCCGCTGGGAGATACTGTCCAGATCCAGTGGACTGTCTTGTCTGTCTGGTGGCGTTCTTCCCTTTCTTGCCTGTACGGGGTGTTCTGTAGCTCAGTATTGAAATCGCTTAGTATAGACTCACCTATCTCTTTCAAGTATGGAGAAAAATCTCCGCATTTTCTGCTGATGGCTGTAGAAGGGGATAAAAGGCATGTTTACCCATGATCGAAGTGTCAAAGTAAAGGGACGCAGAGGTTTTAGACCATTGAAGACAAGAGTATAGGGAGGATAAGGATGTGATCTAGACCACTTCATCGCGTTCAGGCGAGGCATCATGATAAACGAGAAATTCAGGATTCCCAATATCTGTAATTTCAGCAGTTGAAAATGATGGCAGTTCCGGTGTTGTCTGGCTAAATCTGAAAGAACAGCAAGTAAGACATGGGTTCGAGTCCGCAAAAGGAAAAACCGAACCCAGATTTTATGTATGGGATTGGAGAATGAACTCAAGTCCCTCGTAGGGAAGCAGGTCATCCGGTATGAGCCCACACACGATGTCGAGCCCACCACGGCGGTCATAAAACGTCCACGTGGTATTTCTGAATATCTGTGCCATATGTGCGATGACAAGTTCGGGAGACCTCAAGAGCCGCAAGAGCACAGGGTGGGAAACCACCAAGCGCTGACCGGGATCGAGCTAGAAAGGATTAAGTATGCCAAACAAAGCCCTGATCTTCGTAAGAAAACATGACTGACTGGGACCTTCTGACCCCCGGGATAGGTCTTACGTCCATAGGCATAGCGGGCGTCGGTCTTTCTCTTTCTGGTATTGCTAAGACCTTTATCGACGGCATGCACGCTGTTTCACTCTTGACCATGTTTATTGGAATGATTTTCCTTGCCTCCGGTCTGTTCAAGGATGGCTTCCCGACAAGTGGCCGGGCGAAGTCTGCCACTTTTATCACTCTTGGCTTTTTGGTAACTTTTGGCTTTGCTGCTGCTGTGACGGTAAGCACTCATGTTCCGAGCATTTTCGCTTACATCGGGCTCATGCTTATAATCTCGATTCCGGCGACTGTGCTAGCGGTCGCTTCTTTTAGACAGGTTCCTTACCTCAAGGCCCTAGGGGTCATTTTCATCAGCGCATCGATGGTTGGTGGCCTCACATTCTATGCTTTTGGGCTGGTGGCTCCGAGGCCACCAGCCCCCGTGGAGGAGGGGGAAGGAGGCGGGACGGGCGTTGAACAACCGCCAGCGGCGCCGCCCAATATCGTCAACGCGTCGATCCTTCCAGGATCTTCTGCGGTTAATAACCCTGCTTACGAGCCCAACCCCATAGTTGTGAAAAGGGGCGACGGAGTGCAGTGGACCAATGACGATAACGTACCCCACACTGTAACAAGTAAGGAACAAGGGCTGTTCGATTCATCGCTTCTCAATGCTGGTCAGTCTTGGCTATTGAATACAGCTGATCTCGAGCCTGCAGAATATCCATATTATTGCTTCGTCCACCCGCATATGGAAGGCACACTTGTGGTTACAGATGACGGGTCTGAGGCGGCCAACGGTTCCACCGAGCCAAGCGCACCTGCGCCAAATGCTGCAGCTCCAGAACGAGAGCAACAGCAACAAGCATCCAACCAGTCATCATCTACAGGTCACCAAACAGTGAGTACACCTCCTGCAGGTGCCGGTTTCGTCAGCGGGGCTACTGTAACTACAGTGTCAATA
>DATLXY010000404.1:0-5359 GCA_035575335.1 Nitrososphaera sp.
GGCAAACATGACCTTTCTCTCCACCATTTCGAACTTCCCACGGACGATGCATCGGTACCGTGAGCGTCGCTCTCACTTGCCGGATCTCCTTCGTCATTGGAACCAGGCTTCGGGTCGCTTCACTGATCCGAACAAGAGGCGGGGTCTCCAGATCAAGTGCTTGCGCGAAGTTGTCGATCTTTTCCTGCAGCCAACCTTGCCACCCGTTGATATCCAGATTGCTACTATGTTTACCTAGTTCGGTGGGGAATGAGAAGACCTGAATCGTTCCATCACGGTAAAGGAGCGAACCCACTGCTAAATCGACCTCAATGAGATCGCGAATCTTCTGGAACAATTCATCAATTGTGCGACGCGCGCCCGTCCAATCGCCGATCTGCACCGCTCGCGCTTCGTAATGGTCGGTACCCATCCCAACCGTCAGGAGCCGCCAGTGTGTCTTCTGCTTGATTTGGTTATCGTTCCAGGAGAAGCTACTGCCCTCTAAGACTGCGCCCGCCACCGCGCTCTTGAGTATTGCAGCCGCTACGTAAGATTGATCCCACAGCGTCACATCGTTGTTGGGAAGACGTGTTTCGGCTAGCGTCGAAAGAAACGCGCCCTACGCAACCAACCTGAGGGACCGATTATGTTTTCCCGCCACTGCCACCACCCCACAAGATCACTTGGTGTGTGCGGTGGCTCGGGATCTCCCAGCGAGCGCAGGTCTCTGAGAAGTTGCTGGAGTCTGCGAAGAAACGCTTGCCAACCTTCCTCCGTCAAGATTTCCGGCGGGTCAAGCAACAGATTCCGCTGTGGCATTCCGAATGCCGACGACAACCACAGGTGTGTCGCATCCTGACCTAGGTAGCTGGAAGTAGCTCTGGGCAAGTTCTTCTCAATACCCGTCACCATACCGTGGGCTGCCTGAAGAAGGCCAAGCAGACCCATGCCACCACTGTCGCGTTGTTTGGTGATGAACTCGGTAAGTGTTCCCGGCCAGGCAATGTGTACTCCATTGACCTGAGCAAAGCTCGTTTTAACCCAATCCAAGAGGTCATCCCATGGAAACGGCGGGCTCTCCTTCTCGAACCAGCGAAGGTCGTCATAGTTCGAAGACTGGCCTGCCTGTTTTCGCAAGAACTCAACGTGCGCCTTGCCTGTCATGTGCAGCCAGCCGATGGCCTCCATGGCCAGGAGCAACGGGCGATGCTTTTGGAGAAGGGAAGCAGGCTGGAAGTTAGTCATGGGTTCCCTACCTGTAATTTGAGCCAGCCGGCGAGTTGCTGTTTGAAAGAGACAGCTGTGTTCGCCTGAATCGGCTGGCCATCTTTGCGCCGGGCAGTCCACGTTTGAATGGACGCTGTGCCCCAACCGACCGTTCTCTTCGCCGAAATGCCGTAGGTCGTCAATAACTGTTCTGTCGCGTCGATCAGGTGTGGTAAAGCATCTTGCCGCCCGCTTCCTGGCAGCGGCGCGTACAGCAATCGCAGAGTCCCTTCCGTTCCGGCGGGCACGACTTCGTAGTAAATCGGCTGCGTGCCGGCACGTCGTACTCGGCTATGGGGATTGATAACCTCGAAGCCGATCTTGGAAAACCAGGTAGGATAGAAAGCCAGTGCCCCATGCAGGAAATGCTCGTCTTCACCCTTCTCGTTGCCAAAAAGATGCACGATCCACGGGCAATCTTCCCACTCATCAAAGCTCTTACCATCTTGGAAATGCTGGAGAAGCTCGGCGTGCATCCGACATGCCCAGCGCAGCAGCCCCTTCCAACTCGCCGCCGACATGAAGGGCACCCCGAACACGCGATCCTTGCGCACGGGGTTATCGAGCACGTGGAATGGACGATCGTCTTTGGAATACCAGGGAGTTTCAAGCTTGAACCCGACTTCGATACCGATCCAGGAAGAGTCTGGGGAGGCCTCGATTCTGCCGAGATCAAGTTCAGCAGGAAGCGCAAGGTTTGGCATTCCCTTAGCGCGCTCCATGTAGCTACGGCGCGCATCATTCTTCTTTCGGTTACGTTCTTTCTCGTCGCTATCCAGCTCGGCCTGGCCAAACCATGACGTGCACCTGTCAACATACCCTGAGGCGAGATCTGATGCGGTACCTCCCTTCCCCTGAGGGCAAGCCTGCTGCTTGGCAAGATCTGCGAAGAGATCAAAGCTCATGACTGACTCCTATTTTTAAGCAGCTCATCGAGGATCGTTGCGCCGGTCAGGAACTCTTCATCTCTGAGGTTCGGCCAAGCACCCCTCAGCCGCTGCTTCATATCGTCGAAAGTGATAAGATCGGGCTTCACAAACCCGAACGTGCGCGGGGGAGACTTGAAGCTGAACACTTTCTTGCTTTCCTGTTGGCGACCAGCGAGCCATTGAGCGACTTTATCTTTCGGATTTTCCAGTAGATCACTCCAGCGTATTATTCGATTGCCTCTTCTTTCTCTTTCGGACTTGTCTGGTTTTCTGCCAAGCACTGTATTGAATGAGCTTTGCTTCTGATCTTGCCGCGCAAGATATTGGCCCTTGACGCACCAAAAGTTGTTGAGCGATGCCCACGAGAAATCATTCACACACCCCTGATTGTCACGATATGAATGAGACACCTTACGCCAGCGAGGTTGAATGACGTAGTGCTTCAGCTCGTCCTCAGTATTCAATAAGACCTGCGGACGCTGGCAAATTTGTGTCAACCCATAATCATGATGATGGTGGGCGTTTTGCCGATTGGGTTCATCACTCGGCTTATATACCGTCTTACCCCCAATTGCCCCGTACTCAGCGATCAGTCGTAGCGTGAGGTCGAGTAGTGCCCATTCTTCACGAGCGATCGGGCGCAACTCAGTGAAGCGAAGCTTGAAGGTATCACCATTCTTGATTTGGTCTTGCTTGTGTTTGCCGTTCGCATCGAGCACATCAAAACGGAATTTCCGCGCCCACCCGGTGCAGCCGAAGAGTTCACAGACGACGCAGTGATGACCGTCTTCGCCGGATCTCTTCTTGCCCGCATCAGGACAACGGTTATCTTCCACTGTAGGATCGCAGGCTTTGCCACCGAGACCCCTCACTACTACCTCGAACCACCATCGGATGGAGCCGAGCAAGCCGGTGGCGATAAGACGAACACCTTTCCTATCAGCGTCACCCGTCCAAATAAGAGTGTGGGCATTGCATGAATACTCGTATGTATTCATCGGGAATTAATTTGAATAGATTTATGAAAAGAATATTAACATGCTTGTCAAGTATTTAGCATTGATATAAGTAAATAAATACCTAATTATACCATATATATTTATCCTTTCATTGGGGAGTAATATATGTGACTAAGTAAGATAAGGGGCATTTTACTGTTGCATTATAGGATGTGCAACTTCAAAGAAATGTAAAGGTAAATCAACTCACACTGGAATTTGAATAGTAAGTAGTAATAATTTTACTAATTCAACAGTTTGATTTTAGGCGCCTTTGCCACCTAGGACATCAAGATGTATACCGCCTGTGGGTGGTTCAGCAATCAGTGGCATTGCTTGTGAGATGAGTTCATGTACTTGTGGTAGTTTAAGGGAATTGTCGTGATGTTCTTTTGTCTCCCAGACCTCCATAACATAAATCGAATCGGGATTTTCGGGGTCACGACAAACAACATAAAGAATACAGCCTGGCAATTTGTCCGTATCCTTCATTAACAATTGGCTTAATTTTTCGCCCTGTCCTGCTTTAGCCTGCAATTTACCAAAAAGTCCGTATTTGTTTTGCATATTGATCTGAACGCGTAGAGAAGTCTGAGGTGTAAATAGTAAAGGGAAAGTATATACAACCTCAATGGAAAACACTGAAGTCCTCAGAAAATCCCGACGTAAAATCTTGTCAGAATTTTGCTTAGCTATAAATTCATAAAGCATGTATTCTCAAAAAATGTTATATGACTAAAATAATGGCGTCAAGTCTGACAATGTAACTTTCAATAAGTCTGTGTATACATGGTGTGTGTTAAAAATGAATGTAAGATTAAAAAAAGCTTACAAGAAAAGCAAACACATTGTTGACATGGTGAGCAGACAGCTTGACCGGTCGTACAGCCGCCCACTAGAGAGGTGTTGGTCTGCGGAACTTAATACTTACAATCACTAATCTGCACAGCGCGAAAGTTTTGTTGGGTCTTTGTAGTGTGAGATTGCCGCGATTTTCAGAGCTTCAGCCATAGTCGGATAAACGTCCAGCAGGTCAACAAAGTCCAGCAGTTTAGCTCTGAAGCGCAAAGCCATTGCCGTTGTTATGAATTTCACTTGTGTGATTGTTGTAGGCGCATCTTCGGTTATGGATGAAGCTTGCGTGTTCAGGGTCAGCAGATTTCGCGCCATAATTTGTGTATTATAGCGATTGCTAGAAATGCCGCTGAGAATGTAAGACGCAATAGGTCGGTGTTTAAATATTTCTTGGAATAGTGAATGGAGAGAGTGAATTTGGTGTGCATGGTCCAGCGAAACTGCTTCATGAAAGAAACCATTAGATAACTTATCACAATTCACTGGTTGTAGAGCTAATCAGCAAATTTCAAAATAACATTTAAACAATACATTAGTTGCTATAAGAGACCACCGAAAAATTACTGAAACTTAGGATTCTTCGAATTAGGGGTTTTCTCCAAAGTGTTTTTATATTCAAGTAAATATTTTATTGAAGACTCAAGCAAACCATTTTTTATACGGAGACTTCCACGTCGTGAAGATAGACTTTCTAGAGAATTCATCACCCCAACCTCATCAAGTTCAATAAGCTTAGCATCGAGCTGTATGTAAGGTTCGAGATCAGCCCAGTCTTTTTCAATTTCAAAGTTGGGATTTTCACTGTCTGCCTTGTCAACATATTTTATCAGCTTTTCAAATATTGGCTGAAGCTCATAGGATCTTTCATCAAGATAAATTCGCACTAATGTTAGATAACATTTAACTGCTATTTCTGGATTTATAAAATTAGTATCCAACTCCTTGGTTAATGAATTAACATTATCAAAATAAAATTCTGTACTGTTTTTATTTTTGATCTCGCGGGCAAGTGCTAAACGAACGAGAATACGTAATTTCGTTGGAGTTTTATCCAATGTATTATAGACCAGAGGAATGTCCTCTTGTTTAAAAGCGAGTATTGCTAAATCTACTGCGGCGTGAGTTCGCCAATCTTCCCAAGCCTCTGGTGAAACTTTCCGAAAATCATCACCATCAACGCTATCTAAAAGCGAAATCATTTCATTAAATTTTTTGCCGTTTTGTAATTTTGTTAAGGCAGCTCGCCAATAACGAATTTTCAAGTTATCATCAGTAGTATTTTTAGCAAGATTCACCAATTCATCTACTGATAGTTTAGCAAAGTCTTCT
>DATLXY010000405.1:0-5538 GCA_035575335.1 Nitrososphaera sp.
CTTAGCGGATGTTGGACACTTTCTGATGATGGAAAAACCAGAGCAGTTCAACAATGAAATAAAGAGAATACTCAAGCAGATTCCCCTTCCACAATAGAGGGTTTTGTCGGCTGCGCGGCGTATAACAGGCGTAACCACGCCGCTCCCTTTATTGATAGAGAATTATTGTGGTCGCTCAACAGTTTTTGCCGCGAATTGGTATGTGCGCTCCGCCGCGAGAAAATGAGTCGTTTGATAGCGGCTCCGCGCACGTCTTTCTGAGCGGCAAAAACTGCTGCGTGGTTACGCCAGACGTTATGTGCCATTTGCGCAACCAGCTTTCCCATAACCGATGAAAGGAATCACAATGAAGAAGCCCCAACCGATTGACGAACTCAGCTCTGTTCGCGTTGTTCACGAGGCACTCAAATCTCTTGATCCCGAAGCAAGAGTTCGAGTTCTGCAAGCCGTGATGACGCTCCTTCAAATACCAGCACAAGCCGCCACCATTCAACAAGGCACACAAGGAACTGGCGGGACTACGGTCCCGAGTCAATCAAACATTCAAACAACCACCATAGACAAATTCGTCGCGGCAAAGCGTCCCCGCGACACCTATCAAAGGCTGGCATGCCTTGCGTATTTTCTTGAGCACCGAGAGAATAAGGTTGACCTTTCAGTGAAAGACCTACGAAAGGCAAATACGGACGCACGGCAATCAGCCATCTCGAATATCAGTCGCTTCCTAGATCTCGCAACCAGAAGGCACGGTTTTTTCACATCGGCAGGACACGGAAAAAAGAGGCTCGGCATTCGCGGTACAGCTGTTGTTGAAGCTCTCCCCGACCAAGCGGCGGTCAAGAGTGCACTTGATCAAAACCCAATGCCGAAAAAGAGCGGACGCAAGCGCAAGTCCAAATCGAAGAATTGACTCAAGCGCATAAATAGGAATTCAGCGTGGCATCCATCGATATCGCGGCGTCGCTCGGTTCAGTCTTCCCCAAGGCTCTCGTTGACCAAGTTATTGAAACATATACAGAGCTTAAAAAGAATTTCTATCTTGGTCATCTTAGACCTAACGAGGTCGAAGGCGGACGATTTGCTGAAGCTGTTTTCAGGTTGTTGGAGCATAGGACAACCGGTTCTCATACTCCATTAGGGCAGCAATTGGACACGGAGAAACTTATCAGGTCGCTTTCAAATCTTCCTGCGTCAACACAGCCAGATTCCATACGTCTCCACATCCCGCGTACTCTTCGTGTCATTTATGACATCCGGAATAAACGAGATGCTGCACACCTGGCAGATGGAATTGATCCAAATCTGCAAGACGCAACCCTTGTAACATCTTCTGCTGATTGGGTAATGGCCGAGCTTGTTAGACTTCACCATTCTTGCACAGCCAATGAAGCCCAGATTGCCATTGAAGATCTCGTAACTCGCCGCGCGCCAGTAGTTCAAGAGTTCGGGGCTGACCTAAAAACCCTTCGGCCCAATCTCACTTTGGCTCAGCGGCTACTAGTCCTTCTATATCATCGTGGCAGACAAGGTGCGACCGCGACAGAGCTTTCGGCGTGGGTTAAACCTTCCCAGCGAAAGAATCTGAGAGCAACTCTTTGGCGGCTTGTGCACGATTTGGACTACGCATTTGAAAGAAATGACCTATATCAGATTACTCGCGCAGGTCAGCTCAAAGCGGAGGAAAAAGGGCTTCTCAAGATACGTTGACAGTATTCCACGATGCGCAAACGGCACATAACAACGGTAACAAAGTCGCTCACACATTTGTAAAGGCAGAATGAAATTCTTATGATTACACGATATAAAGTGTTCGCTACATGCCGCCTCCATTCCACTTTGTTCCATTTCGGCGGCACGTCTTTGTTACCGTAGACGTTATGCGCCATAGCCGCCCGCCATTAACTTGGTCGGAATATCAAAGGAGTCACCGATGGAAGAATCTCCAGCGCTAGATTGGTACCAAGCGGTCGAAGTCGTGAATCCATATGTAGTCAAGATTTCGACTCCGAGGGGCTTTGGGACCGGCTTTCTGATCGCTCGATCTAAGACAGATGCCTTTTGCGCAATTGCGACGGCTGCACACGTTGTGGACTTTGCCCACTACTGGGAAGAGCCGATCCGCATTGACCACCCGTCGTCCCGCAAGTCAACAATAGTTCGGCAAGGCCAGCGTGCAATCTTTCTCGATCCGGCTCGTGATACAGCTGCAATTCTGTTTAATCGTGGCGACATCCCGCTCCCGGATAAGATGCTTCCGTTGGGTCCGAATAAGATGGTTCTCAAAGTCGGAATCGAGATTGGTTGGCTCGGATTCCCGGCCATTGCTGGCGCCGATCTGTGTTTCTTCTCAGGTCGAGTAAGCTCCTGGGTCCAAGCGCAAGAAGCTTATCTCGTTGACGGCGTGGCTGTTAACGGTGTCAGCGGTGGTCCAGCATTCCACTTGGATCGCAAGCTTGTCATCTTGATGGGCGTTGTCTCCGCATACGCGCCCAACCGCGCAACAGGCGAGACTCTGCCCGGCTTAGGGGTCATCAGAAACGTAACTCAGTTTCACGAACTCGCACCAACGTTCGAATCGCTAGATCAAGCGATCTCACAGCAGACTCCGCCATCGGTTCCTCCTTCTCCTCCGCCCAAACACGAGGAAGGAGTCCAAACGATCAAGCGGAATCCCTGACGAGACTACAAGCCGGCCACCGCCTCACCTCTAACATTGTAACTGCTGGCGGGCGGCTACGAGCGCATAACACGCCGCACTACGACGTTCGCTTTCTGGAAACGCAATTGTGAAGCTTAGATTTGGCTTAATGACAAAGTGCTCACTCAACGGTTTTGCTCACGGTTTGGTTTGCGGCTTCCGCCGCAAAAAAAATGACTCGTTTATAGCGGCGTCAGCCGCATCATTTGAGAGTTCGCAAAACCGCTGCGTAGTGCGGCGAGACGTTAGCCGCCATTTGCCGAAAGGAGATTCTCATGAACCAGATTGAGAATATTCAACGGGAAGTCCGCCTTTTGAAAGGCTACGCCCTTTTCGTCACTGCTCTCTTTGGTGTTCTCTGGCTTTCTGGATTCACTCAAACGTCAAACAAGCAAAAGTTTGAAGAAATCGACGTTGAGCGAATTAACGTCGTCGAGAAGGATGGTAGACTCAGATTTGTCTTAACAAGCAGTGGTCGTGATACAACCGAGCGAGCACACGGAAAACGCTACGCAGCCTTTCTTTTCTACAACGACGAAGGACGAGAGAGTGGTGCACTAAGCTCATACGGAAGAAAAAACGAAGACGGGTCATATAACGCAACGTCTCGCCTTGTCTTCGACCAGTTCGACAATGATGAAACTATCGCCATGCAATATACCGATGAAAACGGTCGACGCCTTGCTGGTCTCCTTATTTGGGATCGGCCAGAGACACCGATGACTGATGAAATTCGCGAACAGATTCGTGCAATGTGGAGAATGCCAGACGGTTCTGAGAAATGGCAACTCCTGGAAAAACTGCGAGCTCAACGAGTATTCGAGACCTATCGTATGTTCGTCGGGAAGCATACAGACAAATCATCGGTGATCAGTATGTTTGATCGCAACGGACAGACTCGGCTTCGTCTGAAGGTTGATTCGCTTGGCCAGCCAAGTTTAACATTCTATGACGAAAAGGGACGTCCCACGTTGAAGCTGCCAGATTCACTATCTATGTTTCAAAAGAAATGAACAGAATAATCATCGGCAAACGGCGGCTAACAGGCAGCGCAACGACGCTCCCACATTTGATAAGGAATAAAGAGGTCGCTCAATAGTTTTTGGTGCGTGTTGGTAATCTCAGTTTGAGCTATGAATTTCTTTCTTAGCACCAAAAACCACTGCGTTGCGCTGCCAAACGTTATACGCCACGCCGTGCAACCAAATGAAGAAGGAATTACCAATGAAGGATAGACTAATCAATTTCGCTGGCAAATACTGGTGGCTCTTTGTCGCCGCCGCCATCGTTGGTTTTTTCTTCACGGACATTCCAATCTTTACATACATCATCTACGCTATCGCTGTCTTCGTAGGACTTCTCATTTTAGGACCAATCCTTCTGCAATTATTGGCTCCTTCTTACATCCTGATCACATCATTAGTAGATCACTTCAAAACTGCAGAGGAAATCTCCTTTGGAAAAAAGTATTTTTTCATCCCTTCTTCACTTCTTTCAGCCACAGCTTTCTTGCTCGCCCATATCATTCTCACGCTCCAAGTTGGCGTGTCAGCTTTTGTAATTTGGGTTGATGCAATCGGCTTCTTCTGGACGTTCCTTGGATTCTTCTTTGGATTGGCCCCACTGGGAATCATTATCGCCCCGTTTCTGGTCTGGTATCAGGACGGTTTCGCTTCCTTTTTAGCGGTCGTGGTATTCTTCCTAATGGCCGCGTTCTGGTTCGCTTTTTCCAAGATGGCGTTTGCTGAAGACTACTCTTCTACTCAAGAAGATTATCTCGGTTATTCACCACACATTTTTCTTCTCGGAGCTCTTTCCCTTCAGGTTATTGCAGTTATGTTCTATCACTATGATCTTGCTACTGTTGGAGAAGTGTTATCAGATGTCGTTGGCGGCGTTCTTCTATTGTTAGCCCTAATCGCCGCCTTCAAATGGCGCAACCTAAAGAAGCACTTATCTCCTGAAGCTCTCAACTCACTTTATAGACCTTCGGGCTGGATATACCTTCTAGGATTCTTCTTCACAAACATTCTGTATTCCACCTTCAACAGATACGAAGCGCCTACCGCCGTTCTTTTTTGGCTCAATCTATTCTTCATCGTCGGCATCGTCAACCGAGTGATAAATTATTTCCGTCATAAACGAACACCACAAGAAGTCACCTATGAAATCGAAAACCAGTAGCACAATAGCGGCGGCAATCGCTGCAATCTTGCTTCTCATTGCTACGTTTGGTCGGCAACCCTATGGGTTCTACACCTTTTTGAGAATTGCCGTTTGCGCATCTGCCATTTATCTTGCTTGGTATTCAACCAAGCTCAATGACGGTGCGTGGCTGTGGGTTTTTGCATTCGTAGCTCTTCTTTTTAACCCAATTTTTCCAGTTCATTTGACGAGGGATATTTGGGTGCTAATCGATTTAGCGGCGGCGACTCTGTTCGCAAGCTCCATTGTCGTTTTCAGAAAGAGAGAGCAAATCACCAAATGACTTTGCACGGCGCGGCGTATAACAGGCGTAACCACGCCGCTCCCTTTGTTGATAGGCGCGTGCAAAGCGAAGTTAAAAGCAGCAGTTGTGGTCGCTCAACAGTTTTTGCCGCGGGTTGGTATGCGCACTCCGCCGCAAGAAATTGGTCTTTTGATAGCGGCTCCGTGCGCGTTATTTCCGAGCGGCAAAAACTGCTGCGTGGTTACGCCAAACGTTATACGCCACGCAGCCGGTCAGAGGTTTTTCCATCATCCACGGGAACATACCCAATGACGCATCTTGCTAAACTCTGCCTCCTCGCAGCGACTCTTTCCGTCGTCGCTGCTTCCCAAACTCAGTACGCCATTTCCTA
>DATLXY010000406.1:0-5567 GCA_035575335.1 Nitrososphaera sp.
CATTTATCAGTTGCTATCTTCCTATTTTTGTTAATGAATTATAGATTTCTCGCCTTTGCGATGGTTGCTTTGTTGCTTGCATTTGGAGCGTCTGCACCCGCTCTTGTCGGAAGCGCGAATGCACAGCAGAGCAACGTATGGTATCCCGGCCAAGGTGTCCAGCAAGACATGTACGTCAAATACAGGATCCAAGAGCTCGATACAAACGACGGCCAGCCATTCGAAATGACACTCTACTTTCAGGAACAACAGGACGGCGACTGGATAGTCCCTGTGTTTGTAGTAGATGATGATGGCCGCGTCATCGAAGGGACAATCAAGCTTTCGGAAAGCATGGCCTACCTTGCGGGCGGGAGCGATGTACCTCCGGAAATGAATGATTACATTGGCGGATATAGTGGTTCGCTACACTGGCTTGACTCGTTTACAACGAGGGCCGAGCCAAAGTCACTAGCCCCGGGCACCAACTGGGGCAGGCTTGGTTCCATAGGTGCCTCCGACCTAGTAGTAAGTGGCCCTGAGACAATCACCATCAATGGCCAACAATATCAAACTACTCTTTTGACATATCACAAGGGAGTAACTAGCAGGATATGGATAGAGAGCGGATTCCCATTCCCAGTCAAGGCAGAATTCTTCACCGACACCGTCTCAGGGGAACCGCAAATCCAGTTCAAATTCGATCTCTTGGAGAGAGGAACTGGTAGACCAGAAACACCGGCAGGTGAGCAGAGAATTCCCCAGCCGCCGCTAAGCAGGATCACCGGAAGGGGGGACTACAGAATAACACTCGACTGGGAGCCCGCTTCCATCGAACCGGGCAGGCCTGTAACCTTTAGCATAAGCTTGGCAGACAGGTCGGGCTTCCCTCTTGAACGGGCGAACTATGACTTCATAATTACGAACAGCAGCGGTGGCGTAATACAGGAATTCAGGAACCAGAACGCAGATGCAGAGTTCGGTACTGGCACCCACGAAGTTATGTTTAACAGCGCTGGAGGATTCACGGCCACAGTCATCATCAACTCCATCAGCGGAATGAGCACGGGACAGTTTACTGAGAGTGCAGACTTCAACATGGTAGTCGTCCCAGAGTTCCCCTTCAGCGCCGCAATCGTGGCAGCGGCCGTAGTCGGCTTAGCAGTGCTACTGACGAGGACAAGAAGCGCAGGTTTGGACAGCCTATCTGGAAGTAAAGGCAGCCTCTAACTCCCCCATTCTCCTTTTTCAAAAAACGAATTTCGTTTTCCCTACTCCGCTCATGCATGACAGCAAAATTTAAAAGGACATACTCTGATCGTATAGCAAATGACATTACCAAAGGGATACGGAAGTGGTGGTAAGAGGACCGGTGGCGGAGGAGGCGAAAGCCGCGACGATATTGAGCGCATGATCGGCCGCAGGGTCGAAAACATGAAGGGAATCTATATCCTAGGGTTTGCGCTGTGTTGGGCTGCGACCGCAGGCGGCGTCTATGTAGGCGTCACAGTCTACCCGTGGGCATATCCGCTACCCAGCGGCATTTACGCGCTTGCCGTCCTGACCGTTATTGAAGCACTCGGATTCCTCTTCATCTGGAAAGTTGCTCACGAAAAGCCTGTCAGAGCTTAAAAACATCCCTTCTTTTTCCTCTTTTTGTTTTAACGCGATTTTCAGTCAGTTTTTCTCTGAGTATCTCTAGTGCCACACTCTCGTCGTGTTAGAGTTCAAGCTCTTGCCGCACGCCAAAGCACACGTTTTGCTCCTGTAGAGATGCTCAGGGAGTAACGACATGACAACACTCGCCTTCCCCACATCTTGATCACGATGAGCAAACTAGAAAGTTTCAGTCATTTACGCTTGGCTGCAGAACCGTACAACATGTACCTTCGATACTGCAGAGAATGATAGAGTCATCATCCAGCGAGGCTGCTGTGGTGGAGGCGGTGAACCTGAAAGCTAGAGAAGATTCATATCGGCAGCTCGGCGAGAATGCAAACCGGCCTCCAGAACAGTACTGCGACAGAGAGTATGGTCAGAAGAAGGCAACAGTAAGATGATCGGCAAATTACAGTCATGTTATCTGTACCAGCGGTGAATGTGACACTACCCCGAATCACTGCAGGTAGCGGCCTTTTCTCTTGCTCAGGTCGTCCTGGCAGTAGAAATCTCTGATTGCAGCTGTTTTTGCTGTCATCGTTGTCAAGGATGGATGACAACAATGTCAACGCAATGTTATCACACTAACCTTGATATAATTCCCACTATCACTCAAGAGTTGTATATTTTTAGCTCGTACTACACTTTTCTCCCTCCCAGAGGTCGCAGTGTTGTAATGTCTGAAATTCGCACCTCCTTTAGAACAGCATAAAAATTAATATATTACGTCTCTTTCTGGGTAGTTAATGGTCTGGCTTAGACGTACAACGCACTATCTGTTCATAGTGGTCGTTGCTGTCAACAGCACGCTGCTAACCATCAACGCAGGAGACTATATCTTCTACACAGACTGGATGTGGACCTCCTTCGTAGTATTCTCGATCTCGCAATCGACCATGCTCGTTGTGGGTGCGATATACTACATGCTCTTCACAGGAGTGCCAGGAACTGCCACATACTATGCCACAATCATGACAATCTACACATGGGTTGCAAAGGGCGCATGGTTCGCATTGGGCTATCCGTATGACTTCATCGTGACCCCGATCTGGATTCCATCGGCAATGCTGTTGGATCTGTCATACTGGGCTACAAGGCGGAACAAACACGCTGCCATCATCATTGGCGGTTCACTAGTTGGACTATCGCTCCCGCTGTTCAATATGGTCAACCTGCTGCTCGTGAGGGATCCGCTCGAAGTGGCGTTCAAGTATCCAAGACCAACACTGCCTGCATACATGACCCCAATCGAGCCCCAGGTAGGTAAGTTCTACAACAGCCCGGTAGCGCTAGGATCAGGTGCAGGAGCAGTGCTGTCTGTCCCGATGGCTGCGTTGGGCGCAAAGCTTAACACGTGGACATACAGATGGATGGCCGCGTGGAGTAAGTGGGATTAAACCTCTCCCCTTTTTCCTTTCTTTTTGAAGTTTCACAAATCGACCTAAATTCTACAAGATCATCGAATCCTTAAAACTCAAGGTGTTTTAAGAAAGCAAATTTTGCAATACCCAAAGATCTGAGCACCCCATTAGTAGTCGCGTTTGGTTATCCTGCAAGAGAGCTGGCCGGTAAGAAAGACAGGGTTCCGCTTGACAAATTAGCATATCATGAAAAATTCGGTAATCCCATAACCGCGTGATAGCAATAAGCCAGTTACCACAAATACGTCACAACGGCAGGCTTGAAAAACTTCAAGCTTCGCTCAGCATAACCAAAGAAAAGCTTATCTTCGTCACTTGCTTAATAATGATATGGCAGACTCGATGATGAGTTACGCCATAACAGCAGGGATCTTTGCGTTCTTGGCTGCCGTACTATTTGGCACAAGAGCGGCAAGGAACCGCTCGTATGGTGGGATGGCCTCTTCAGAAGGCAGGCAACCTGAGGCAGCCTGATCTGTACATGACGCCGTTGCATTGGCTCTGCGAGCCTTACAAGAGTGGCTAGGCTGTACAAAATGATGGGGTCGGCCGGATTCGAACCAGCGGCCTCCAGCGCCCAAGGCTGGCATCATACCAAGCTAGACGACGACCCCGATGAAGAGCTCTGCCTGCAATGTGCAATTTTAACCTAATGAACGAATTGAAACGGATTCCTTCTTGTCTTGTAGAGCTTGCCTATTATCGCGATGGGATAACCGCAATTCTTGCAACGGTTGTCGCCGTCCAGATTCCACGACTCGATCGTATAGCCATAGCGACCAACTACGACATTTTTGCATTCTGGGCAATACGTGTCTTCAAGAGGATGACCCGGGACATTGCCGAGATACGCGTATTTCAGGCCCTCTTGCTTCGCTATTGCATGATGTTTTTCCAAGGTCTCAATCGGGGTGCTGTCAAAGTCCAGCATCTTGTAGTCAGGATGGAACCGCAGAAAGTGTATTGGAGTATCTGGCCCAAGCTCATCATATACAAACCTGCACAGCTTTCTAGCAGCATCCAAGTCATCACCTACATCTGGCACGATGAGGTCAGTTATCTCTACGTGGATCCGCGTCTTGTCGCGGATTTCTTTGAGTGTCTGAAAAACCGGGTTCACATCGGGTATGCCTATGTATCGTCGAACAAATTTCTGTTCACCACTTCCCTTAAAGTCGACAGTGATGCAGTCTAAAAATTGCCCCATTATGCTTACAGACTCGGGCGTGCCGTAGCCGTTTGAAACAAAGATGTTAAAGATCCCCCGCCTGTGTGCCTCTATTCCGCAATCGCGGGCAAACTCTATAAAAATAGAGGGCTCGTTGTAGGTGTAAGCGATTCCTTGTGAACAATAACGGGCGGCGGTCTCGGCGACCAGTTCAGGGGTCATTTCTACACCTTCCACCTTGCGCCTCTGCGAAATGTCAAAGTTCTGGCAATACTGGCAGAGCCAGTTGCACCCTGTGGTTGAAATTGAGAATATGTTGGTTCCGGGCATATAATGTGTAACAGGTTTCTTCTCGATCGGGTCGACGTGGCCGGCAATAATTCTACCATAAACAAACAGTCGCAACTTGTTATTCATCACCCCCCTGATGCCACAGAGCCCGATCCTACCTTCAGGTATCTCGCAGAGTCTTGCACAGGCAGTGCATTTTATCCTGCCGTTTGGCAATGCCGTACAGAGATCGGCTTCCTTGCCGGGGAGGTTCGTCGCCACCACTGCAATTAGTTGCGCATTCTAATCATATAAATCCTCGGAGTCTTGCTAAGCAAGAGCTGCCGCTTCTCTATACATTATCTCGGCTAGTCTGATATCATAGTCAGAGTCTTGTTATCAACGCTCCATGTGTACAGGTAAGCTGACACAGTATTGTAATTGTTGGTCCAGACCATGCTGGCCCATCTTTTATGCTTCTAGTCCGACTTTGTACATGAACTTGAAGGCTTCGGAAAAACTGTCGAACCTGAATGTATTGTGGAGCTGAATATCAAAACAGCCCCCAAACCTTCAAGTTCCGTCCCAAGCAAGTTCTGGATTTCGTTTTCGGTCGATCGTGTAGTTCATCTATTGGGGATCGAATCTTGTGGGCGGAATTAGAGAAGATGGTACTGTCCATTTTCTCGTGCTATCGACACTGAGCAGGACACGACATTGACCTTCTTAGAGCCTATTCGGAAAGTAGTTTAGATTAATTGAATAGCTGGCATAACATATTTGGGTCAGCAAAGCTAACTGTGGCCGCATTACCTTTTACTACAGCTTGGTATCAGGAATTGCAGGAGTTGTTGACTGTCTGTGTACGAAGTACCGGATGTTTTGTGGGAGCGGATAGTGCCATTGCTGCCGCAACCAAAAAAAAGAAAAAGAAAAAGAAGAAGGCTGGCCGTCCAAGGATGGACGGAAGAAAGGAAAGCAATGAGCATCATCTTTTACATCCTGCGTACTGGCTGCCAGTGTAACGCTCTTCCTCGCAGCCTGGGTGCATCGACTACTACCACTGCTAC
>DATLXY010000407.1:0-15964 GCA_035575335.1 Nitrososphaera sp.
AGAGCAAGGATCAGGTTGCGCCCAAGGCGAAACGATCGGTAACAGGATAAGATGGACACACTACAAAAGAGTGAGGAGAAAAAGTTCGGGTCAGGGCTTGTAATTCATTAGCCCGCCCGCCTCGACAATTTTCGCGATTAGTTCCGGAAATGGCTTCATAGAGTACTGCTCGTTCTTTGTAATGTTCGTTATCCGGTTCTCGGCAAGATCTATTTCCAATTCATCCTTATCAGATATCTTCTTGACCGTCGCCTCGTCGATTTCAATCGGCAGTAAATATCCTCCGTCGACGGCATTCCTGTAAAATATCCTCGCAAAAGATGGCGCCAATATTGCCTTTATGCCTGTTTGGGACAGAGCTATTGGCGCGTGTTCTCTGCTAGAACCACACCCAAAGTTGTTGCCCGCCACGAGAAAGTCTCCGTCTGACACCTTCTCAGGGAATTTTGGATCGATGCCCTCCATAGCATGTTTAGCAAGCTCCTTGTGGTCGTGAATCTTCAGGTACGGACCTGGAATTATAACATCGGTATCAATGTTATCACGTTCGTACTTGTGGACCTTGCCTCTGAGTTTGTTCCTACTCAATTCCGCACATCCCTCGGATCAGTTATCTTACCCGTGATTGCAGACGCGGCAACGACCATCGGTGACGCGAGATATGTTTGTGATTCCACATGACCCATCCTCCCGGGAAAGTTCCTGTTAGTGGTACTGATGCATATCTCGCCTCTGCCCAACACACCCATGTGGGCCCCGCAGCATGCGCCGCACGTTGGGGGTCCGACGATCGCGCCGGCTTCCATAAAGATCGATATTAGCCCTTCCTTCATTGCCTTCATAAAGATAGATTGTGCGGCGGGCAGTACTTCAGTCCTGATCTTGACCTTCTTCCCCCTCAATATCTTCGCCGCTTCCCTAAGGTCTTCGAGTTTTGCACCGGTACATGAACCAATATATGCCTTGTCAAGCTCCGTACCTTGTAACTCCCTCGCTGCAGAGACGTTCCCGGGAGAAAAGGGCTTGGCTACTGTCGGCTCAAGCTTTTCTATTTCGTAAGTGAAAACCTCAGAGTAGCGTGCGTCTGGATCGCCGTTCACTGGGGAATATTTGGCATCAGTCCTTTCGCTAAGGTAAGCAAACGTAGTTTCATCAGGTTCAATTATGCCGTTCTTGGCGCCTGCTTCCGTGGTCATGTTTGTGAGCGTAAGACGTTCTTCCATCGTTAGATTCTTGACGACGTCGCCGCAAAACTGCATTGCCTTATAGTTGGCGCCATCGGTGCCAATGTCGCCAATTATTCTCAATATAATGTCCTTTGCCATGATATAGTCGGGTTTGCTTCCTTCGATCTTGAAGAGCATTGTTTCCGGCACCTTGAACCAGATCTGACCATTCATAAGGACGTAAGCGATATCGGTGTGTCCAAGACCTGCAGCAAACGCGCCAATCGCTCCCGTGGTGTTGGTGTGCGAGTCGCCGCCCACATAGACCTCCCCGGGTAGTACCATCGCCTCTTCGTGGGAAAGCGTATGACAGATCCCGTATTGTCCAAGTCCATACTTGAAGTGTTTATTGATCCCATATCTCTTTGTAAAGTTGGACAGCGTGATGATGTTCTCTGCAGACACCCTGTCGGCAGCTGGAACGAAGTGATCTTCTGTGACCCAGACCTTGTCAGGATCCCAGATGCGTTCAAGCTTGATCCCCTTTTTCTCCCATTCGCTGAACACCTTGATCACTCCGGGGCCGGAGACGTCATGCATCATGACCTTGTCCACTTTGGCAAACACCACATCGCCGGGAGACACCCTCTGCTTGTTGGCCGCACGGGCGAGTATCTTTTCGGTGATTGTCATTCCTGTCAAAATAATTCACGTAATGTGAAAGGTTTCCATAATGACGGATTAAAACCTTTGCAGAAGGAACAAAAGAGAGTGCGAATTACATCATTCTACTTGATCGAGATCATGCCTGTTCACGTTCCAGTAAAGAGCGGCACGTTTGACCTTTATGAAAGCGTGAAAGACTTTGGCTACAAGAATAACGATATTCTGGTTATTTCAAGTAAGTTCGTGTCTATGAGCGAAGGTGCGGTAGTCAACCTCGCCAAGATAAGAGTCAGCAAGAAGGCTCGGGCTTTGGCGGCGAAATGCCACATAGACCAAAAGATGGCAGAGCTTGTGCTGCGTGAATCAGATTATATCGTCAAAGGCGTGCCGGGCTTTTTGCTTGCCATAAAGGACGGTATGATCGCGCCAAATGCAGGCATTGACAGATCTAATGTGCCAAAGGGATATGCCATCCTCTATCCACGCGATCCATTTGGCACGGCAGAAAAACTGAGGCAGAAATTCAAAGAAGAGCTTGGTCTCAAAGTGGGCGTCGTCATCTCAGACAGTAGGATAATGCCGACTCGCATTGGCACCACAGGTATCGCAATAGGCTGCGCTGGCTTTGAACCTGTCGAAGACCTGCGCGGTAAGAGGGACCTCTTTGGCAACGTCCTGAAATTTACATTCAAGGCAACCGCCGATGGGCTTGCTACAATGGGGGTGGCAGTTATGGGTGAAAGTGATGAATCAACGCCAGTCTCTGTCGTGAGAGGAGCGAAGGTGATCTGGTCCGAGAGAAAGTTCTCATGGAGAGACATGGCGGTAGAGCCTAGCCAGGACATTTACTTGAGAGCGGTCCGCCGCGCCTGAAACAGCTCTTAGAGATTACCAATGCATAGAGTTTTAATATTCCCCTTCATTCAACAAGTCCTACACCATAATATGTCCGAATTCCTTACAAGCTATCCGCGGACTATCAACTTCGTCAAAGGGCTGCAGGATTTTATTCGCAAGGAAGAGATAGAACTGGATCACTTGTACCTCCTGGTAAAGACAAAGAAGGATGAGATTATCTCTGCTCTGATCTCGGAAGGGTTTCAACGTGTCAAAATGGAGAACCGCAAGCCTACCCAGATTGGGCACGGCTTTGCGAAAACGCTTGCTAAGCCCTGGGAAATGCATGTACGCCTGCTTGAAATGCAACAGGGCTTGATAGCGATTCAGGCGGAAGTTGAGATTTCCCGTAGATACATACAACACATCCGCTCGGTGAGGGCTCCGATCATTTACGAAATAGAGACGATTCTCAAGAAACATAAGATCGAGTACCAGCTTTGGCACGCCAAGCTAAAGCAGTACATCGCAAATGTGATTGACAACCATCAGATAACTCTCAACGCGCCTAGACTGCCACCAATACCATGGAAGCACATGGCAGGCACGATAGTGACCCTTTCCCTAGTCTACTTGGCAAAATTCCTCGGCTTCTTCTAGCAAGACTATTATTTCTTATTTCATAATTTCTCATGTTGTCCCAAATGCCAGCGACTGCTATCTTCCAGCACTACGGCATATCGCCCTGGGAGGTCGAAGTGATCTACGACACTCTGAGGCGTTCCTTTGAAGTGGATGAGAAACAGCTCCAGCCCGACGACCCGCAGTACGTCAGCATGATCGAGATCCGGTTCCCGCTGCAGTATGGAGAGCTGTTCTTTCAGGAGTTCACAATGGAGAGCTGGTTCAAGATCAAGGGCGTCATAAAAGAGGTGAAGTCGAGGCGTGGCAAAAAGGGATTGAAGGCGTTTGTCAGGTTCGCCGGCTTTGGCGATGGTCAAGATGTTGATCTCGTGTTCCCGCTGTTGTCAAAGGGCGACAGACAGTTTCAAATGGGGATCGAAAAATTGGAGTATATGGTTGACGTTGTCCCGACTCAGCTGAAAACGATTCCACCAGAGGCAGAAGAAATATGGTATTCATATGATGAAGCTACCTACCGGTGGAGCCCCTCCGTGGCAAAGAGTGGTGCTATCAATTATCTCTTCAAGAACGGCGAATGGATGAAAATAAAGTAGTAATCTAGAGTGCCACTATTATTATTACTTCAGCTGGTCGATGACCGGAGACTCATGGATCGCCCTGCTTAGCTCCTTGTACTTCTTGTCTATGAATTCCAGCGCCTCGGTCAGCTTTTTTGACTTGCCGTACTTGAACCTTATCAGCTCTCGATGTCGCCAGTAGTGTTTTCCCTCAGATATGGATAGCGTAGTGAAATAGTCCGGGCCCTTCAGGCTATCGGGCAGCTTGACACTGTACGGAAGTAGGTATTCGACACTGAACCATTCATCGCCGTCGGGGTAGTCGTTGCCGGTAGAGACGTCAAAATATAGATGCAAGGCATCCTCAACTGTCAGACCGCCTTCAGTGATGTTTGGGTGCATGACGTTTGACCTACGGTAGTCCATCTTGAGGAGCTCAGGCTCAAAGTAAGCCTTGATGATGGCACGCCGAAATATCTCGTTTGCTTCCTTAAGGTTCAAAGAGAGAATAAGGAATGTGTGCAGATTATATAATCCTTTTAGAAAGTCTGCAAATTTTGCAACGCGCATAGCATGTGTGCAGATGTGTACAGCTAACATTCGTGTTGACGATTCTTCCAACTCTAGTACTAGAAGGAAACTCCATCCCAGATCGGAATATCAAATTTTCCAAGCTTGGTAGCTCTTATCCGTTTTCGATGTGGATAAAAAACATGTTCAGCATCATCGCCCTGATAGTAGCGGGCACATTTCTTATGGCATGTGGCCTTCACTTCCTCCTAAATTCTGATATAGTATTTCAGCTTATGCAGTTGTCTAACGTCAACTGGGGAGTTATCGGATTTGTTGTGCTGATCGGAGGCGCTGTGGTGATTGGCTCTGCGTTCGCAGTAAGCAAGCTAGCTTAGCAATAATACAAGATTGTTATTCTTCTCCCTCTTCGAGCTAATCGGTTTCAAAGGCCACCGCCTTATCATGATCTGATGTATGCATAGCGTGGTGGCGGTTCTTCACGAGCTGGCCGATCCGCTCGTCTCTCCTGGATGGTGCTATCTCCGAAATATCATAGAAACACAATTGTGAATTGTCAAATTCGTGGAAATGCTCGTGACCAGTTTTTCTACGTCCATTGCACACTTCATCCCTCCTTTGTAGTCGTGTCAACTATCGTCCTGCCAGCGAATCGGTACGTCGGTTCGTAACTTTCGTTGCCTCGGACCTTGCGCTCCTGAGAGTTGCAAGCGCGCACACTTGTTTTCGTCAGACCTTTCGATGTAAAAGACTGGCGAGTTTTTCTCCTTCCATAAGTCGACGTCGATGACATTTTCGGCTAGCCTCTTCTCAACTGTCTTGGGATCGTCAGGTGTGAAGAAGATATGTGATTCGCCCTTTGCAAGTCCGTTCAGAAAGTATCGATCTATATCATGTCAGCGCACCTTTTATCGTCGTACAGGAGTATGATGAGGTTATTGCCTTCCAGCCTGCCAAGGAACTTTAGTGGAAGATATTCATTATCAACACTCAATATGTCTCCCTCCCCCTATTCGCACCAAAGTACTTTATACCCATGGCTGTCACAAAGTCCATAATTCGATTGTAATCCTGCAAAAATCGTCATCTCTCTCAGTTAGTTGAAGCGGATTCTGCTTGATCAACTTCTTACCCTCCAGCTCGTTCAAATACCTAACGAGCTCGCCATAGGTGAGATTGCTCAGGGTCATAACCCTCCTAGACTTGACCTCGCCGTTTATCAACTCGGCATTGAACGCGGAGGATGTCGCAGTATATCTCCATCTTGTTCCGCTTAGGTCTAGGCTTAGGCAAGCAAAATTTGTCATCGTCTCCAGTTAATAAGTCTCCCCTTGGTGAGTAGCTTCTTTTAAGTTATTTAACGCTTGGGACAGCGACAAAGGAAAATGAACCGTGTCCCATTTTCAAATGCCAGCAGAGGATAGAAATCTCATAGCCGACTTTTATACAAAGGTGTTTGACTGGAAAACCGAGCAACTAGGCAAAGACATGCAGCATCATGTCTTGGCGACCACAACGGAAACCGATGGTAACAGCCGGCCGAAGGAACCCTGGGCGATAAACTGCGGCTTTTTCCAGAAGACTGGCAGTATGCCGACGCAGTATCCCTCTGTAGTTATTGCGGCGGAAGACATCAAGAGTAAGACAATGGATGCAGAGCAGCCAGAAGGCAAAGTTCTCGAAGAGCCCATGAACATACCAGGTGTCGGCCTGTATGTGTCGCTTCTTCACACTGAAGGCAACAGGATAGCCATGCTCCAGCCTGCCAATAGCAGAGTACACGCAGACCTCAGTCACGGAGAACAGACGCTCACAAACCGAGACCCCTCATTCTTCTTTCTTTCACGGCCACTCAGCTAAGGCGGCTCTAAGAAGGAATTTTTCTTTTACTTTTTAGAATAATAGCCGGCACTACTCTTTTGAACGTCTCCTCTCGCGCTCTCCTTTGCGAGTAATTCCTTTTATTTTATCTGCCACAGGAGTAGCCATGAGTAGCAAAGAATCACCTGAGTGCAGAACACGTGGAGGTCTTTTTACACAGGGTTCCGAAGAACAACTACGACGTCATTGTGAAGAACCTGAAGCAATTTGTTCCGCGGTTTGAGAAGAACGGCGTAAGCAGCGAGAACTACCAGTTTGCCGGCATGCAAGACGTAGAAGGATGCCGATGGTGCCAATCGACAAGGATCTTTCCGCAGTTGAAGAGATACCGACGGAGCTGCAGTACTTCAGGTACCGCAAGCACCGTGACGATACGTTTGCTAGGATGATACAGGACAAAAGCCTTGAACCGATTGGCAATGAATTTTCTAGCCTGACCACCAAGGGATCTAGCGTGTTCAAAGATGGGTTCAGTCACCTAGAATATGGTTCAGAAGGATTGCTAAAAAATTAAGCTGGACTAGACAATAGCTAGTCCAGCTTTTCTTTTATTTTCTCTTTGTTGTATTCTGTTTGCAGGTCTTTGCCAGTGTCTTTCATTTTCTCTCCCATGGCCTTGGCACCAGCCTTTATCTTTTCTCCTGCATCTTCCATTCCCTCTTTGACATCTGACATTACCAAGCCGGGCACACTAATAGATATAGCAAGTTGTACAGATTGGAAGCGAATGCAGTTCTGCAATAAAATGCAGGCTTGGCGTTATGTAAATGAAAAATGTTGTCCGAACCAATTTTTCCTCACTAGGGATTGAACAAATTTTCGTCTGCAAACGACTGGTATGAGGTCTCTGGTCCTGTTATAGTCGTCAGTTATGTGTACACGGGAGGAATGGGAAGAGAGCTCTGAAGTGATTGAACAGCACTTACCATCTTACGGCCAACAAAAAAACTACTATTAGAAATAGCACTTCCGCAATGACAACATCAGCTGCGATAGTCTGGTCAGTGCAACCTTCCACAATATGGAGCTGCGATAACGAAAATGCGGTACGATGGAGAGGTGTAAGGAGTACTATGTCGGAGGTTCTTGCAGCTAGAAATCGCTGCGGATAGTATAAATTGGCACAGTCTAAATGAAATTTGCGGGCGGGGGTCGCCTAGCCTGGTAGGGCGTGGGATTGCTAATCCCATGTCCGCAAGGACACGTGGGTTCGAATTCTCTGTTTGAGACGGAGGCGAAAGTCCCACTCCCCGCGCCATCTTATTTTCCGCCTTACAATATACTGTATGCTGCTTACAGTCCGCCGTAAGACCGGGCAAATATAGTGGAAAACGGCCTTTTCCAATATCGGTAGTTACAACTCGCTGAAAGTTTGAAGCTTGCTCTTTATCCCGCTCCTAAGCCTATATTCATAGTTCTTCGAAACCTGTTTCTTTCCAAACAGCCATTTTATTTCGCTGTGCGTCAAGAGCGGGTTTTACATCGGTAGCCACGGATTGCATACGGTCAGGTTATACAATTATATATTTAGCTTTTCTGGTCAGTTTCCACAATAATGGAGAAGCTGTTTGGTAAAGGGTTTTTTGGGTTTAGGTTCCTGACAACTCTCACTCTATGAGAATAGTTCAGAATACCTGATTCTCTACTAAAAATCTCTGTCGTGATAACCACTGCAGTTATAGTTGTATTATTTTCAAGTTGTTTTCGTACAAGACTATCAAGACGGTAAAGATCACTTTCTGTCGCTGTTCTATCAAGTGCATTCAGGTGCACATAGACTATTGCAGGTCGGGTTCCTGTAAGTTGTTCTCGTGCCTTCTTTACAGCGTTAATTACACTTTGTAGTCGGTCTGGCTGTTCTGCTGTTATAAATCCAAATATTCTAGGATTCTTATGATAATTAGCTGTGTTGAAATTAGGCGAATCTGATATACCGCCACCGGCTATGTAATCACAACCGTCAAGAATGTCCGGGCACAGATAGCAAAGTCAATCCATGTTAGGTTTGATACTTTAGATCTTAACCATTCGATAGCTGCTGGTAGTCCTGATCTTGACACTTTCAATATTAGACTATGAAAAGACAGAAAAGATCGGGCCTGAAGGAGTATGAGCCCGCATGAGTGCGAGCATGATAAAGATAGTCATTGGAGCAGCTAAATTGTCCCCCACAATCTTTTTTCTTGTTAGCTGCATCATTTTTCTATATGCCTCTTGTTATACACAATAAAATAACAGGAATTATTTTGTTACACTGTTCTTACTATCGCTATCGGCCAGTAGCGACAAAATCCTCTTGCCGCGCTCCGAGATAATGTAATATCTTGAATTCCCCACTCTAGTCAGCTCATCTACAAGTCCAGAGCGCTCAAGCATTTCCATGTGGCCATCTATAGTCTGCCAATCCATCCCAAGCTCCCTTGCTAGCTGAAGTTTATTCTTTGGAAGGTTCAGCGACTGTAGCAGGTTGTTGATTCTGGTGAGGCTGCCAGGCACTTGCGCCACAAGTTTAAATGTATCGTAATTGAATCCCTGTCGGGTCCAGACGGACCTTGTCTTTCCCTTCCATATTAGGATACCAATTACCGCGGCCCACGCTGCTGGAAGGGCAACTATAGAATGTTCATAGAGAATCCCTATAGGCGACTGCGCAATTATTCTGGATGCAGATACCGCGGTTCCGGCACCACCTGTCATATTGTCATTCATATCGCTGCCAGTCGATGTCAGCCTTATTGCAATGTGGTAAAGAGTACTGCGACACCTATAGCCATGACAAAGACTACATTAAGCGTCGGCGATACAAACAACTCTCATTCATGATCTGCTCTGTCTTTTCATATATTTTTTTATCGTGTATGTAACATGAAGAATTTACTGATCGTAGACGCCCATGCTTGGCGTAAGAAGATTATTTCTTGATTACAGCATCAATTATCGTCTATATATAAGCTAGTACCCGAATACTGTCACTGATTCGGGTAAAAAGTGAATTATGTACTCCTACTTTGCAACAATCTATGGTAAGAAGATTATTACCAAGAGCCTTTGACAACACAAGGAAAAGGCTGTTGAAAGGAGAAAAAAGTAGCTATGCGTTGGT
This sequence comes from Nitrososphaera sp., assembly GCA_035575335.1. Classification (GTDB taxonomy): domain Archaea; phylum Thermoproteota; class Nitrososphaeria; order Nitrososphaerales; family Nitrososphaeraceae; genus Nitrososphaera. The sequence continues at coordinate 9,387 of DATLXY010000407.1, forward strand.
GGCATTGCTTTTGGGAGGTTTTTTGGTCCCAATGCCAACCTTCGCAGACCATCATTGGCCAGGACAATTCTGGGATGACACACCCATAACATATGATTCTCCTCAACCTTGGATAACTTAGATATTGATGGAGATACGGGCCAACAAGCACTAGCAGAGACATTGATCAGTAACGGAGCTGAGAAATGGAACGACGTAGGCACCGATTTTCAGTTGAATGAAGGATCTTCAGGAGGAAATATTGTAAGCGCATCATCTATAGATGGATCGGGTGACATCCTAGCCATAACGACTACAAACTGGAACGTAGTTACTTTGGAGATAACCAATAACGATACAGTATATGATACTGTGGAGCTATGGCAGTCCGATGAAGACGCAGTCTTCAATCCCATACTAGAATACGTTGCGACGCATGAATTCGGCCATTGGATCCATTTAGAGGATGTTGGTGACGACGCCGGTGAAAATCCAAACAATCCACCCACAACGATGGGATGGCTGTACAACAAGAATCTGTACACAGACGTACTTACGCACGACGCGTCAACGTTGGAGGATGTGTATCCATCAAGTCCAAAAATCTATCTGTCTTGTGATAGGCATACTTGGTGCAGGAGCCATAATAGGATACGCGCTGTACTCCAATAGCTATTCCGGCGGAGGAGGTGCCGGATCGGATATCAACTCACGTGATGTCGTAACTACCGTATCAGTTTCAATAATGCCTTCGAGCATTGAAGAAAAGGCAATCAAGGCAGACGCAGTCGTTATCGGAACTGTAAAAGAGGTGAGCGGCACGTTCAGCAGACCAGATCCGAACGAACAGGAGAGGATAAGCGTGCCTTTCCAAGACGCAGTAGTTGACATAGACAGAATAGTTGTTGGCAATGACGAGATATCTGAGCACAGCAAATCGGCGAACGAAGTGAGAATAAGAACCCTCGCGCTGTCGGTCGATTCTAGCACCTTCATTGAGGGAAAGAGCTATCTATTCATCTTGGGGAGTCCGTGCACAGATTGCATATACGGACCAGATACATTTACAGTGATCGGAGAAGATCATGGAAAGTTCCTGCTTGAAGATGGCAAGGCGTCTAACATGAAGGAAGGCGATATGTCAGAATCAGAGCTGATAGACAGAATAGTTCGGGCAAGGCAGTAACTAGGTACAGGTAAGAATTGAGGCGTTTTTGCCTTAGTCCCCTCTCCTTTTTCACTCAAAATCATCGCTACCCTGCAGCCAAAGATGAAAAATCCTTGATTTCTCCCGGCGACCGCAGAAGATTCTGTTACACTTACAACCACTCCTTTTCCGATTAGGATCTTGTTACAAGTGTCCCAGAGCACGTAGCTGTCCGCCAAGAGCTTTCTAGTATCAACAGAAGAACTTCCCATTCCTCGTAATCACGACGCCGTCGGACGGAGATTCCCCTATCCAACCTTGATGTCATCCCAAAAAAGCATATACGGAATTTTGTTTTCCGGACATGCGGCAGGCTGGGCTTTGTTGCATAGCATCATTACCTCCGGTCTGATTTCCTCTTGTTATGCAACAAAATCGAAAGATAATTATTGTTTAACTCGCGTACATCAGCATGCCGAAATATACAATCACATAGTAAGGGATCAAAATGGAGTCTAGCATCAGTTCACTATTACCAACTACATTAGAAGATTACAATACGAACACATTAAGAAATCGCCGAAATGCTGGAATGGATGTAAGCATGATAGTTAGTTTAAGGTAAGCCTCGTCAAGCTAATCATCAATCATAGTTGTATGTTGTTATGAAACCCAGTCGCTTCCTACGACGGTATTTACGAAATTTGGGACGCCGTAAGTTCTAGTGTCAGGATAAGAAAACAAAGCACTTTCTGTATTCTGACATACAAATGACCAAAGCGAACTTGTTCATTCTAGAAACTCTGGAAATTGCACGGATACAGAATTTTGATATTTTGTAGTGATTTTTCAGCTCTTGACAGTTGACAGGAAATAGACCTTTGCGTATCCAGTTGTCTTCCAAACCATTTGATGAACCTTGATGAAGATCAGGTCAACAACAATAGAATCGTTAGAACCTTTCCGCTCACTATGACTGCTGCCTAGGTAATGAAAGTTATCAAAAAAGCACAATGCCGATAGTCCTGCAAGCTTCTGACAGTCTGAGTCCCTTCAAGCAGATTGACCAGCGCGGTATCGAGAAGAAACGCTTTGAACCCATCGAAATGAGCTGGATTGATTGTTTTATCGATGTTCGCAAGTATACACGAGCGGTCTCGCAGTCCATCGCCCCATCATTTTTCAAGAATTGGTAGAGAAATGAAAACTGAATATCCATGTGGCGTACTTTATGTCCGTGTTCAAATGTTTTGTAAAATTATGTTAAAATTTTGGACATCCAGTTTGCACAACTACGCTTGCTTGAATTTCACGCACTTCATTAGAGGGATTAGAATCCCTTCCCCTTCAGGTAGCTGCTGACCAGCTGCACAATGGGAGTAGCAACGATGGGATTCGACTAGGTGCTAATGCCCATGTGGTCACGGAACGTAGGCGTTAATCAAAAGTAGAGATCTTGTATTCTGATACCCCCAGCCATTGCCCAAGCCTACACAATATCTATATCGATGTCGATCTATGTATTCGTAGCTGATTAGAGAATTCCTCTCCATCATAGTTTTAGTAATTTTATCATCATCCATGCTTGTCTTCAACCAAGCAGAAGGTACGACCTCCCAGACTGTAATAATAAATGAAATCGAGACAAATCCTTCAAGGACAGATAGCGGTGCGGAAGTAGTCGAACTCTTCAACCCTTCAGCTAGTGTTATAGACGTTAGCGGTTGGACCATAAGCTCTAAGGAGGGAACCACTGTCAGCATTACTATAGACCCCGGAACCACCATTCCAGCTGGAGGGTATCTAGTAGTCGGCAGCGATGCTCAGTGGCTCGATAACGAGGGTGAAATGATAGAATTAAGAAATGATTTAGGCGAGCTCGTAGATTCGGCAGGTCCATTTTCGGATGCGGATAACGATGATAGAAGCTGGCAACGATCGCCATACGGGGTATACAACAACTGGGTTTTCTCCAGTGAGACTCTAGACCGTTCCAATTTTGAGACTCCTGTTCCTGACTCTGGAGGCGGCTCTTCCGTCATATTTTCAGATTCAACTACGCAGCCACAACCTTCACCAAACGCTAGCTATCCAGATTACAGCCAAGATCAGAACCTTACAATAATTTTCATCGATGTAGGCCAAGGCGATTCAATACTGATTATTTTCCCTAACTCAAAGACGATGCTTATTGACGGCGGTGAGCATATCAGCTCAGATAAGGTGCTTGCCACTATTAGGGACCACGGCCTGAACCGTCTCGATGTGATTGTAGCCACCCACCCACACGCAGATCACATTGGGGGGCTGATCGATGTCATCAATAGTGACCTCGAGATCGGATATGTCGTTGACTCCGGACAGATTCACACGACGAGAACATTTGAGAGCCTCTTGGATGCTATCGAAGCCAAGCAGATTCCACTAGAAACTGCAAGCGCTGATAGCTCTATCAATCTCGATCCCATTGTAAAGCTAGATTTTCTCAATCCACCGGTTCCATTGCCAGAAGGGATAGAGGATGAGATCAACAACAATTCCGTGGTCATGAAGTTGACATACGGCAATTTCACAGCGCTGTTCACTGGAGACATAGAACAATATGCGGAGGAGCGCCTCGTTAGAGAACAAGGGGCTGATCTCGACGCAGAAGTTCTAAAGGTTGGTCACCATGGCAGTCGATACTCAAGCACAAATCCTTTTCTAGTCGCCGTCTCTCCAGAGGTTGCAGTCATATCGGCAGGAGCAAACAATAGCTACGGTCACCCCCATCAAGAAACGTTAGAGAGGCTAGCCAATGTTGGTACGGAGCACGTCCTCAGAACAGACATTGACGGAACAATAACGCTGATAACAGATGGAAGTGATGATTATTTGATTATCACGGAGAGAACAGGAAGGATAGTAGTACCGGAATTCCATGTATCCGTGGCGGCGATTGCGACGATAGCATTAATTTCACTTGTTGGCTATATGAGGATAGCCGGCCGATGGAAAAAAGAGTAATCAAAGCAAGCTATGATCGCATTGAAGGAAACCATGCTGTCATTTATTCGGATAGCGATTCCCAGCGATTTGATCTACCCCTAGATCTTGTAAATGGCGCGGAGCCAGGGATGCACCTCCTACTACACATAGAAAATAATATTGTGAAGAACATAGAGATTGACGAAGACGCGACTCGAGAAGCAAAGGACCGGATTCGCCTCAAGTATAAAAGACTGCGCCGAGGTCGACATCTGGGATAGGGTAGTAAAGTCGCGGCTCGCAGGGTGAACCTTCAATAAGGCTATCATAATCAGTTATAGCAAGGTCTATTGATATCAGAAGAATGTAGAAGGCTGTCTGAAGTGGTTGCTACTTACACAAGCGGCCGTCACCGATACCGGCTAGGGTGAAGTTATAAAGTATACTCATTGTCCACATCATTGACTTTTATCTCGGGCGCACTCGCTTCACTAGGAGCATCTTCATTCCTGGCTAACTTTCAATAACGATCTTGTCAGCTGTGAGGATTCGAATTTCATTTTGAAGTTTTGAGCAAGAGAACTGTTCCTGCATTATCCAGGGATTAATGACGTTTGAATGCAACAAGATCCACCATTGATTCATGTGTATATTGTAAATTGAGCAGTAACAAGAGCAAGAAAAGAGCCTGCGAAGAGTATAAAGAACGTCCTGCTAACGCTGGAGAGTAACGGGTGCTGTAACGAGCACAATCTACTCCTTATTCCCCATACTTGACCCAGCGTGCATCAAGCGATATCATTATGAATAGTTTCATTTGATTTCCGCTACTGTTTCGTTCAGTCTTATGTCAGAAAAGCTCTGCGTGAACCTCAGCATCGCATTTTTTTGCCAGCCACACTCTTGGAACGAACATTTCAAGCACTGGCAGCCTTACCACAGGGTCGCTCTCGACTGGTGGTATTGCCTTGATCGCTTGACGGATGTAGGCAGATTCATCGATATGCAAGACGGAGGGAACACGAAGTGAATTGTAGATGGCCGGGGTATCCTGATGAGTGTCTGCTATGAAACGATGCCTAGTGCTGCGACGCCACCGGCTGCTTGACGTTATCCGACGAATACGCACGTGATATGGATATCAATCCTCTGATTCCCACGGCGGCAAATGTCGCGGAAGATGTAGCTGTAAATAGATTAAAGTTGTGCCTTATGTTTCTGTCAAATCGAACTCCAATATTTCCGCAACATCTTTCCTCTAATTTGTACAATATCTCCAGTACGTGTTCCAGCTGTCAATCTGTTGCTGGTAGTCTATCTCTGATCTGCTACAATCCGTAGCTGATAAAGAATATTTGTTTGACCATATTCGTCTTCAACGCTGATGAAATGATTGGGGATTTTTTTGTTCCTCTCGCAAAGCCAAAAACTGCCGCAAAATGCTAGTTGCGCATTGAGTATGAATCGGAGTAGAAAATAGAAAAGGATCACTTTATGGTTTTGCAATTCGAATTATCTGTTCAAAATAATGGCAGCATTGACGATCCATTAATAGAAATATGATGAAGAGTTATACTCTTCTTACGGACGATAACGCGCGATTGCAGGCATTACACGTTGCATCACCAGACGGTCCACATCTTCGACCATCGGATCAAATGACACCAATAGCAGGTGATTTTCAGTCAGCGGTATCGTGGCTCTTATGATATTCTCATATCGAGTCATCGAGTACTGCGACTTGCCAAACTTGCTCTCCCAAGACAACCGGGTCGAATGACGGATTATCGCATGCAAGGCATTCTTGCGGGTTTCTTCCGCGGTCATTAGCGGCTTGAGCCCCTCGCGGTACTTTTGGGCAATTATGTACCCAAGCTTGTTCACAACCGCGCAGTAACGTACTGATTTGCTTACTCCAAGAACTATCGAAGGAAGGTCGGTATAGCGGCCGCCGATACTACTGCCACTGCTCTTGTAGGATGTCGTAAAGATATTTTATCAACTGCCCGATAAAAGTATGGTACGATACAAGTTACCCCTGATTTTTATTGGTGATAGTTAACGACAAAAGTTGACTAATCAGCTGCTTGAAGAAAAGAAGTTTGCAGCCCAGACTCTACCTGTAGAGACTGACCTGCGCTGATGACAATAACCTTGCCCCGCATATTTTTCATACTTTTTTTATCGACCCAAACCTTCCAGTCTGGTTGTTGTAAGTTGCTTGCTCGCGGGATTATTCTTACATGTAGCACACCCAGTCCGACCTGTAGAAGCTCTTCTGCACGTTCTGTGAAGGATGCCAACAGCATCTCGTGGAAAAAATATTTCGCGATGGTTATGACGCCGGAATAGATGTTGTCCTCTTGAAATGGCTTACACTGAGCGACGGCAAAGTGATACCAAATCCACTAGATTTTAAAGCCCAAGCAAAGAAGATCAGGCACAGCTGCAGAATAATAATCTACCCAGAAAACAGAAAGGCTCG
>DATLXY010000408.1:0-2330 GCA_035575335.1 Nitrososphaera sp.
AGATAGAGAATAAATAAATAACAACAGGCTATCACTTTCCAATATAGGCAAGATAAGGATTGTACTACATCGTCAACAACCTATCAACGTCAAGCAAGTTACAATATGCCGCAGCAAGGCTGGTAATAATATAAGTGGTACGCAGTTGTAGCCTGTAATGTATTACGCAGATCTCACAGTAATCAGGTACAGAAAGCCTGTAGGGGATAGACGTTGGCATTGCCAAGTTCTGCCATGACTCTGACGGCCACGTAGTGGAGAAGATAACCCGCAGTTCCTGACAGAGATGCTAAAGCCGTTGAGACGTACGCACCGCAGGGTATCAAGAAGACAGATAGGTAGTAATAACAGAGAGAAAAGGCAAAGCGCATGCTAGCCAGACTGTACGAGCGCATCCACAACAAGCGTCACGATTTCCTGCACAAGAAATCGACATACTACAGCAACCTGTACTACCTGATATTCCTGGAGCACCTGAAAGTAGCTACTAACCTCACAAAGAACCACATGCTTGCTTGCACGCAAAAAAATCCTAGACTCAAGCTGGCCTACTTTTAAAAATAATATGCTGCTGAAGTACAAGGCCAACCGCGTTGTAGAGGTATGGCCTGCATACACATCGGTTGACTGCTCAAGGTGTGGTCACCCTGTACTAAAGTCACTGGCTGTAAGGACGCATGTTTGTACAGAGTGTGGTGATGTACTTGACAGAGAGACTACAAGGCTTCTATTAACGACATCCTCAAGCGAGGGTTGCAAATATTACAACTACCGGTGGGACGCCGGGAAGTTACGCCTGTAGATCAATACAACAGCAACAGCGGTCGAGGAAGCAGGAAGAAGCCCACGTCTTAAGAGGGGGTAGTTCACAAAGGATTACTACGGCCACATCCTTTGACATTTACCGACATAGGTTGGTGACAGTCAAAGGTTGTTCGATCCTCGAGAGCCCTCATTTGACTTGGTAGAGTTATTATATACAATCTGACCGGGATAGTGGTGGCCATGGTGAATCTGAAAGACCTCGTTGACGGCACGGTAGTAGGATCTGGTTCTGACTACATTGTTATCCAAAAAGGCAAGAAGCGGCTCTTGGTAGAGTTTCAGAATTTCAAGATACTGGAGCTTAAAAACGCAACTACTCCGTATGGCTCCCAGATAGACTAATTTGTCAATTGAGTTAAGATTTTTCTCATAAAAAGTTAAATTAAGTTAGAGAAATAGTCCCACCGTCATTGACGCAAAAGGCCACTGTTGAGGTTACAGCCGCTGCGCAGCAAAAGCCAACTAAGGGCAAGGTCAGATATGACAAGAAGGCAGAGTCTGAATTCTTTGTCGACAACTCGGCCCTGGCGGGCTTTACGACAGAGCGTATTCTGTACATGGCTGTCAGAGAGCTCATCGAAAACTCGCTCGATTCCTGTGAGACGGGTCATATCCTTCCCAAGATATCGCTGTCGCTAAAAATGCTCGACCAGGCAAACGATCTTTGGATCATAACCTGTGAGGACAACGGAATCGGCGTTCCGTCTGACAAGGTTCCAATCGCAGTATGCTCATTTCTAACATCGGGCAAGTATGTCGAAAAGCAGCAGCGCGGCCTCTTTGGAGTAGGCCTGAAAATGATTGCCGCCTTTTCAACAAAGGATACAATTCACCCAATCAAGGTATGGTCAAAATCACAGGAGGAAGGAACCGAATATTACTTCGAGCTCAGGACTGACATCAGTACAAACAAGCCCATCGTGCTTGCCAAGAGGGCAGTCAAAGTGGAGGAAAGCAAGATCTCCGGCGAATCTGGTTTCAGGGTAGAGGCCATACTTCATGCAAAACTATCACCCATTACAAGGAACAACATAAAGAACAAGATCAACGATTACATCAGTCAGACGAGCATCGTCAACCCTTATGCCATTATCGAATATGAGACAGATGAAGGCAAGGTTACGTTTGAGAGGAGGACAGAGGTAATGCCGCAGCCGGCAAGAGAAGTCCTGCCTCATCCTGCAGACATGGATCTCCAGACTCTGAAAAAGGCGATAATGAATTTCATGAACCAAAAAACAACTCTTCAGGGCGTCCTTTCGGCGTCCTTTCAAAAGATGTCAAGCGAGAAGGCAAAGGACATCATTGCCAAGGCCGGCCTTGAAAACAAGCCCGCAGATAAATATACCGAGAACGAACTTATCGAAATCGTAAAGGTGTGCAAGCACACACCCTTTCAGCAGGCAAACACCGACCACCTGAGCCCCATAGGCGAGGAGATCCTGACCACTGGAATGACTTCCGAATATACCATAGTCACTACGAAAGAAGCCGGTCCTTCACCA
>DATLXY010000409.1:0-3357 GCA_035575335.1 Nitrososphaera sp.
CTCTTCGTTCGGCCTTTAAGAAGACTAGGGCTCCGATCTGGCGAGCGCTTGAGCGGGAGCTTGCTGGCCCTCGGTCTAACAGGCGCGAGGTAAACATTAGAAAGCTGTCGGAGGTCACAAAGGCCGGTGAAGTGGTAATCGTGCCCGGCAAGATTCTGGGCACAGGGAGTCTGGGACACAAGCTAACCGTTTGCGCTTTTTCGTTATCTGAATCTGCTGCCAGAAAAGTAGTTCAATCAGGCGGCACCATAGTACCATTTGAAGAGCTGGTAAAGAAATATCCCGATGGCAGGGGGGTGCGAATAATTGGCTGAGCAAAAAACAGTACAAAAACAACAGGAAAAGACAAGAACGATAGTTGTCGACGCCACCAACTGCATCGCGGGCAGGATGTGCTCTCACGTTTCAAAGCTCCTTCTTCAGGGTAACAGAGTCACTATTGTAAATGCAGAGAAGGCGATGCTGTCCGGCAATAATCGGCAGAAGACCATAGAGCTGTATAAAGAGCATCTTGAGATTAACTCGGTTACCAACCCAATACACGGACCATTTCATCCCAGGAGACCGGATACAATCTTGTCTAAGATGGTGAGGGGAATGGTCCCAAAAAGGAAGCCAAGCGGTATTGCCGCGTTCAAGCGCCTGAGGGTATATATCGGGGTGCCTGAAAAAATGAAAAACGCCAAGATGGAGTCGTTTGAAGATTCCAAGATTACCAAGCCAGAGGCATACTATATCTCGCTAGGCGAGATTGCAAAGGAAATAGGGTGGAAGGGACAGCAACGATGACGAACAAAGTAGAGCTTTACCCGGGCCAGCGGAAGACAAGCCGCGCGGTTGCCACGATTACTAAAGGGTCAGGAAGGGTCAGGATCAATAACATTCCCGCAGAAATGCTGACGCCAGACGTTGCAAAAGAGCTGGTGCTGACCCCGCTGACGCTTGTAGGTGACTACCGTAACAGGATCGACATTGACGTAAAAGTACACGGCGGAGGATTCATGGGCAGAGCGTTCGCGAGTGCGGTTGCGATCTCGCGGGCTATTACTGGCCAGCAGAAAGGCGGCAAGGATCCAAAGGATCACCCATTCACAAAGAGCATACGCGAAGAGATAAGGAAAAAAATCACGGAATATGACAGGCACTTGCTATCAGGAGACAGTAGACAGTCAGAATCAAAGAAGTTTGGTGGTCCGGGAGCAAGGCGCAGGAAGCAAAAATCGTACCGTTAGATCATTTTTTCTTCCCTCTCACAGATTTTCATGTGTCAGGTACATGGTTTTAACAGGTTCTGCTGGAACCGAAAATACATCCTACTATAGAAGATGGCTACACCGTTTTTATATTATACGAATTCTTTTCCACCTGCCCTCTGCGGGGTAGGAGAAGGATGGAAAACGACGACAAAGTTAGGAGTTATGTCTGTAGATCCTATATCAGCTGCTCCTTTCCAGTTCAGAGTTAGTCGAGCACAAGACCGCCACCTGCTACAGGAAATACATTGAACAGCAAGAATAATAGCGCTATAGTGATAATGACAGGATCGCATCATCCAAGGATTTTTACATATTCTTCGATAAGGGATCGCCATCGCAACGTCAATGGTCAAAGATATTACCTGAAAGCGAAGCGATGCGATGCGCGAACATTAGGAAGAGGCAGCGATTACCAGCCGGCTACGAGTGTATATACCTTGTACAACTTGCCAGTCTTCCTGTCGGTGTACTTCCAGTCGTCTGGGTTGAGCTTCATCTCCTTGAATTTCATCCTAATCGAAGGATGAAGCATCTTGTAAACGTCTTCTCCGATAGATATCATGTTGGGTCCAGTCAGCGAGGTTATCTTGGCGGCTATATTCATACAGTAGCCAAGGATGTCTATCTGTGAGCTCCTGTCGTGTCCGTACTGAACGATTACGTTTTCCCCTTCGTCCATACCAATCTTGACGTTGAGCTCAGGGTAGTCATACTGGTTCAATATCGGATTGATCCCGTTCTTTACCACAGCAAGCATAGACTTTGCGCACTGGACTGCCCTGTCGCATGCAAGCAACTTGTTATAGCTTGCTGGGAAAAACGAGATGACAGCATCGCCCACGTACTTTAGGACATATCCTTCGTGACTGTATACTACCTGAGACATTTCGTAGGTAAACGAGCGGATTATAGTCGTGAGCTTGTCTACTGGCAGCGTCATACTCATATTGGTTGATCCCACAAGGTCGGCGTACATTATAACAAGAGAGGTCTTGCTGCTTACGTGATTGAGAAGATATTTCTGGCCCGGTTCAAGAGTCACATCATATTGAAAACGCCTCTTGAGTGCCCGCCAAAGCCGGTCTTGCGTCTGCGACACAAGAGTTTCGGAATCGACGACCTTGGCACTAGCATTGTTAGGTCCTACATTGTTGCCGCTCATCATCATGTCCACAAGGGATTCTCTGGTTCTTTCCTGACTTGTTCCTTCGTGTTTTTCGTTCGCTTCTGCCAAGTCTGCACTATCTAGCTCGGTTGTTACATTTAAACATGGACATATATTAGACAGAGACCCTTCAACTTAGACGTGAGGGCACCTTTCAAGGGTGACGACTATTTCTGCAAGGAGGTCAACGCAGCTGTGCAGAACATAGAGCAGACATATTTGGAGGCGATAGGTTCGGCCGTAGTAATGCAGAGAACCAGCGTAATGTTGGGCGACGGGACGGTGACAGAGGTCGACACATTCGACCCACAGAACGTCCAGATGTTCTACCAGCGGCTTGCAAACGAGCTTGGAGGGTGGGTCTTCTCAGGGATTCTCAAGTCAACAACTGGGGACTTGCGCAGACTCTATTCTCAATTTACAAGGGAAGTTGAGAGGTTCTACATCAGCGGGTATTTTGGGGTCCAGTTTCACGTCCTTCCCTACTATAGATTGGACAAACGTGTCATAGAAATACAAAAAGAACTGCTGAAAATTTCAGACGATGTGGCGATGATCTTTAGAAACGTGTCCAGGGCCGCAGACAAAGCGCTCGCTGCAGAACTTGAAAAGCGCGGCTTTGCAAACTTGGACTTCCAGGAGCTTTTCACAAAGATGTTTGAAGACGAAAATCTCGTGCAGGAGCTTGACCAAAAGGCAGCAGAAATAGAGAGCCAGTTTCCCGAGTTTGAAGAATTACGCAAGAAGAAGGATAAACTCTTTTCAGAGTTGAACGACCTGTTAATCGAGCTGTACCAGACATCACCGGTTATCATCGACTACAACAGGCTGATGCAGGGAAGCGAGGGCGTCACTTCTTACTTTGATATTGAAGTTATAAAGAATAAGAAGACAAAGGCTAGGGAGGCATTTATTGACACACCCAAGATAAAGAAA
>DATLXY010000410.1:0-4813 GCA_035575335.1 Nitrososphaera sp.
TGCAGGTTCCGGTTAAAGAACAACCAGAAAAGATTTGGAATAATCAAGGCAGTCGGATGGAACTTGGAAGTGCTAAACCGGCTGCAATGTGCAAACATGCTGGAAATCAAGGTGGGACAGTATGCGATATCGAATTAGGAAACAACCCCGTGCAAACCATATACTTTATATTCAAGTATAAGAGCGCAGCTAATATATAGTGGATGATCAATTTCGGCGATCCGAGTGATCTGAAGAATATAGAAATCGATGACTTGGAATTGATGTACAAATGTCGCGATTTGGCTGTAAAGCTTCACGATTTTGGTCTCACGAATAATGAAATAAAAATTCTATTATATCTCCTATTGTATGGACCGTGCACCGTACACACTCTTCATCAGCACGTCAGAATTCATCGTGTAGACATATATCACAACCTTTCTCTCCTGCTATCTAGAGGAATAGTAGTACTGTCCGATTCTGCAAGGCCCAGAAAGTACTCTGCATTACCAATCAGAGATATACTATACAAGCTTGTTAGTACAGAGATGAACTTTTTGGAAACAGTGTCATCCAATAAGGAGTATTGCATGAAATTGCTTGGCAGTACGGCAATGCAGAGACATGGAAATAATAAGATTATTAATGATTCAGAGGGAGTATTCCAATTACTAGTTGGGGATGCCATATACATCAAGATGGAGCAGATGATTGTTAACGCTAACCGCCAGGTACTTGCGATGTTGGCAGACGAGAGGTTACAAGAAGGTCTGTTCTGCTTTCTTAAAGATGCTGCATCAAGAGGAGTAGACGTTAAAGTGATATCAACCCGTAAACCGAAAATGTGTCTAAGCAATAATTCAAAAGAATCTGGTACTTATAGCATAGTAAAAATGCCTACTAATTATCCAATTACAAATTATATCATAAGCGATGAATCTGATATGGTCTTATTTAGTGATCTCCCGTCCCGCAAACAACAGGCTCTAGGTTTTTACACTAACAAGACAGAGATAATAAAATCATTCTACGAAGCGTTTAGCATGTGCCGCACAATTATCATGGATTCTCCTGATACGCACAACTAACAAAGTCACCCCTTTCTGTTCATCACATCATGCGTAGAAAGTTCATGTTCTTTAGACATGGAATGATGAATCGCCGTCACGTATTTTTTGGGTACTTCAGATAATTATGGTTCTATCCATCCAGCGAGGCTGCGATGGTGAACATGAAAGCGAGTGAGGCTTCTCATGGGATCTCCCAGTGTGATACAATGATGAGTGGAGCGATCGCCTATAATACAGCCGTAGAGACCGAATGCAGGAAGAGGAGAAGATATAACGGTGAGAATCAGCTCCACCAAGGTCCAGGCACACTGTGTGTCTGTATCAGAGGGCACATTGACTATCTCAGCCGAACCTCTGGTGATTGCAGGAGAAAGGAGAAGGTGATCTCACAGAGGAATCCAACGACGGCTTCAGCGGGGGAGTAGTCAACGGTTTATACTGTCCGGAATTCACGCTTGTGGACATCAGAAGCTCCGTCGTTCAACCGGGAAAGACTTGCTCGTCCGACCCATGTATGATAGTACTAAAGTGCGAGGCTATAGGATAAGTAAGTTCTATAGTAATTAATTCACTCCAAATCTGTTGGCCCGGTTTACGACCGCATAGAAAGCAGAGCGTATGTATGACTGATGTGAAGATTAGCGCTTTACAAATAAATGCCAATCGACATATCTATAGCCTCAGAAGACCGCCCAACAACACTTCAAGAATGTTGCCTGCAATGAGCATTATTACAAATCCTGCCAATAAGTAAACCAAGAACGGTATTGCAGGCGTAACCCATACACCGTCCCTTGATTCATATTCTGTAGATTCTATGTTTTTGAGCTTAAAATCAAATGTCTTTCTACCGTCGAGACTTTTCTCAAGAGGAAAGGTAAACTTGGAAGATTTTGATTTGTATCCTATGGCAAATGCGATGACCTTGTTGCGCACTGGCTCATGTTCAAATCCTTTGAATAGGTCTTCATGCCGCAAGCACGAAAATAAGTTTCTGGTGATATTGATTATTATTTGAATCATTGATGTTACCAAAGCATTTGTCAAAACAATGTAAGGGACAAAGGGAAGATAAAGATCACCTTCGATCAATCTGAATCTTTGATCATATGTTGGCATAATTAGGGAAAGAGTGAAAAGTGCTAATGCATCAGCACCGCCGAAAAATCCGAGTTTGTAGATGATGAATGATAAAAGCCCGGCTGTCGTTATTGATATAATAACAGATAACTGCTCGTCATGAGCAGGGAAATCAAATACATAAACGATAGCTGCGATAATGATGAATGCTATCCAGAGCCAGTCGCTTACTGCCTTGTTCCTAACATCAATGATAGCAGCAATGAAAAGCATGGTAAAGGAGAGCAATATGCGTAATAGCTCAAGGTCTAAGAGCAATGACGTTACAATATTCCAAGTATTATTAGTAGATATTATTATGTAATAGTTACCTACTCCTACATGTGTGCTGTTCATATTGCTGCGGCTCCGCGCACACCCTTCCTATAACAACTCGGCGAGCCTACTGATGTCACGCTTGGAGACGAAATTTCTTCCAACAAGACAGCTTGGCCTAGCTCCGCGAGGCCATCCTCAGCATAGTGTTAACTACTGTTGGGCTTGTCCGACGGTGGTTCACACTGTGTTGCCAAAGACAAACTTAAATAGTGAGCTAATTGAGCGGTCATTCAAGTAAAACGCACAAAGCTTTGATTTCTTCTGGTTTGTAAATATGTGCAGCATTTCTCTGGCATCTACCATAAGAAAGTTTGCTCCTACTCTGCTTATCGTTTTAAAAGATATGGTGCCATCATTATCGGTTATGCCCAAATAATCAGAATTCGAGCAGGAAGTGAGGAACTTAACGTGCACTCCTTTTGTTGTCAATTGGATCAGCTGGTCCAGTATGTCAGTGGAATAAAACCTTACCAAGGTTTCTGCATTTATCATTACGATGACCTCCTCCATGGCTTTAGCGAGCATCATTTTGATCTTTTTAGTGACGGAGTTTTTACCAAACAACATATCGTATGTCTCATAAGATTGGAAAGCAATATTCTTGCGTAAAGAGTCTATAATATTAGAATAATCTTTGACCGAAAGAGTTCGTATCATATTTTTTCTAGTTCGAATCAATAAATCGATTATTTCGTTTATTGACAGAGCAAAATACATTTGTGGCCTATCAAGCGTTGAAAAGACAATGCCTCTGGCCATCAATTTGGAAAGAAAATTATAGGTTTCGGTTTTTGGGATGCCGGTATAATGATGGACATCTTTGGCGCTTAATTTGCCATGAGTGATTAAACATAACAATACCTGTACTTCGTTATATCTCAGGCCAAGCTGTTCTAACGCTGATACTAATTTGTCATGAATGTCTGATATTGGGAACGCCATTTTAACTGTGTCGATTTTGGAGCCCATTTTCTGTAATATTTCAAAGCGTTATCTAATCAATTAATTTGTGTAGGTATTTGTTACATACAATCTTGCTAGTGCTTCTTTACGCACCTTTCTTCCTATCGTCCTGTTCCTTAGGTTATGGACAAACTGGAATGATTTCATATATCTCTGCAGATTGTGTTTATTTATGTCCGGGAACTTTTTTTAACAACAACTGGCGCAGGTTGCTGAGAGGTAGCTCGGAAAATTGTGTAGGAGGAGGAGAAGGACAGGATATGAAGAAAGAACGGTACGAGTCGAGGTCACGGTATCATAACAGGGGAGCTGACATATTCGTGGAATATGCAAGGCGCCTCAGAAACGGTGGGAAGGTGGGCATATCGGAGCCTCTTGGATCGATAGTGTCTATGACATCATGAAGCTGGAGCACACATATTCCTTTGCAGTGCGCGTACCGGACCAATCGACCACAACGGCTTTTATATAAAAGTTCAGCATAACTTCCTCGCATCTGTCCAGGGATTCGTTGTAAGAGCGCCAGTTGACCATGTACGGGAGGCGATGTCAAAAGGCAAGCTAAATGCAGCTTGGTCAAACCTCCTTGACAGACTGGTCAGTTGTGCAACAATGCACATCTTCGGACAATCGGCAATTCCGCCAAAGTATAGAGAGATGATTGGGCTTGCAGTCGCTGCCACACTGAAGTGCCCGTACTGTGAAACATTCCACAGGGGTGCCGCAAAGATGTACGGAGCTACTGAAGAGGAATTGGAAGAAGTTGGAGTGATTACCGGCCAAACTGCTTTCTGGAGCTCTATATTGCATGCGCAGAACTATGACATCATTACCTTTACAAAGGAATTCCAAGCGATGGGAGAAAAACTGTCGAAACAACAACAGCAGCAGAAGCAACAATCCATGACCGCCTAGATGCTGCGCGGCAAAAAAAGAAAAAAAAGAATGATATACCTCCCAGAAGAGAGAACATATTACATAGCCTAGACCGTTCCTAGGAGAATTGCTGTCACTCAAACTTGCGAAGCATAAGATGGGAGCAAGGTCATCAGGCCGAGGCTAGAGCTTTCCTCCACAATCGCTTAATGCGATTCTATGATGTTCTATGTATGTCCGTTCCAGCTTGGTCGAGCAAGTCTAGTAGATGCGAGTTATGCGGCATGGAGTTCCATCCAGATACCGAGCTGAGGGATCATGCGTTAAAAGACCATGATGTGACAGCTAAAAAGGCAGCAACGACCACACAAGCTTGGAGATCTTGATAGCTGCTGTAACGAGTCGTATAATGGCGGCAGTAACACAAAAGCGCTGCTGCTGTTAGCTTTGAATGGAGAATTATT
>DATLXY010000411.1:0-2102 GCA_035575335.1 Nitrososphaera sp.
TCAATAACGTCGGATCCTATAGCCTTTGGGTTGAACGCCAGTGACACACGGCTTTCTAGTATGTCACTGACTTGCCGTAAAGTATATTGGTGGAACTCCACTGGGACTCGCCCCAGAGTACTCAACTCCGCTGGGTCAAGCTTGTTATAAAATTCGGTGCTTCTTGCAATGAATATCACACCTTTTACGTTACAGGGCTTCTCGGGTTCAAACTCATTCAACCTTGTCAGGTCATAAATAATCCCCGTGTCCTTGCTAGTCTTTATCAGGTAGTCTATTTCATCCATAATGATTAACGCGTATTGCTTGTTGTCGCGCAGGTACCTCAATAGGTACCGCAACATCTCTTCAGCGCTGAGCCCTTGTGCAGGCAACTCTGGTGCTATCTTTTCAAGCAGGAATCGATATACTGCAAACTTGTTTCCGCCTTGAAGTTTAAGATTGATGTATGCCGTCTTCAAAGTCAACCTGCTCTTTGCAAACTGCTCTTCAAGAGCCTTTGACGACCTAATTACAGTAGATGTCTTTCCAATACCTGCTACCCCTATTATCTGCAAAACGGTTAGTGGAAATCCGTCAGGGTCTTTTGCTGCGCCAGAAAAGACATGAACTATTTGGTCTATTTGGGCCTGCCTGTGTGGCAACTCTTCAGGAACGTACCGCGGAGATAGCTTTGACCTGTCACGGAAGATAGGGCTTTCAGACATTGGACCCACATAAGATACACTGGTTCGCCAATATATACCTGAATAGTAGTTGGGGGGCTTCAGGAAAAGTTAGTTATATTGAAAAAATAAATCGAATCTTCGGTGAATATATCAGATCTGTCGTAGACGGAACATGATTGTAGACGAGCTAAAAAAAAGCACCACATGTCCGTAGCACATTAGTGTAAACGGTTAGCGTAATGGCCAGCTCAAACCACAGTCGATATTTGTTCGCGGCATAGATAGCTGTGTGAGGAGAAACAATGAATTAATACCTAGCACCTCCATTTCCCACCGTGTACTCCTCTATATGAGCAAGTTTCTCAGAACCGACAGAACCGACTTTAGCATAAAGCGTCTTGTGGACAATTCATTCAGAGCGATCGACGAAGGCGCATACGAAATAAGGCGTTCTTTCACCCATGATTCAATAAGCATTCGGAAGGCTGTCACATCCTGCCATCACGCTCCGCTCATCACAGAGATAAAGTTCTCCTCGCCTTCCCGGGGACCGATACGAACAAAGTCCACCTCTCCGTCTTTATCCGAAATAGCAACAACGATGGTCAGGTCCGGAGCTGTGGGTTTGTCAGTTCTCACACAGCCTTATCTTTTCGAAGGTTCAATAGAATACTTGAGAGAAGTCAGAAAGACAGTTAGCGTGCCCCTCCTCATGAAGGATATCATCGTCAGCACCGTGCAGATCGACGCCGGAAAAAATTCCGGCGCTGACTGCATCCTGCTTATTAAAACAGTTTTTGACAAGAACTTGGCAGAAGAGAGTATGGAAAAGCTCACAGAATATGCAATAAATAAGGGGTTGCAAGTATTGGTCGAGGTCCACAACGAAGACGAGTTCGCCGAAGTGCTGAAGGCGAAGTACAGCATTATCGGTATAAACAATCGCAATCTAGACAATATGGACGTTGATATATCAAACACAGAGAAGCTTCTGAAGAGGCATGACAAAGACAAGAGCCTCATAATAAGCGAGAGCGGCATCTCAAGACCGGAAGATATACGATATCTGAAAAGATGTGGTGCGGACGCTTTTTTGGTGGGTACTAGCATAATGGAGAGCGGCGACATAGGAGCCAAGGTAGCAGAGCTCTATAACGCACTTTGATGGTCAGCCAGGCACTTGTTAAGGAGTGTCATACACCCGATTCGCCTAGAGTTGTCGGTTTGTTTTACATACGCCCCGTTCGATTCTTTTTGCGTTGCATTTTCCCTAACAAGATCAAGAATGTGGCAACTTGCGTCCGGTACGTCGACGCAAATCTGGCCTATGCTAGCATGGTTTGCCGGACCAGACAACAATTCATAGCAATTACTGTATTATTATAGCCAACGTATCTTGCGGCGTCACTGCAAGGACCGGTGTTCGAGTTTATT
>DATLXY010000412.1:0-4001 GCA_035575335.1 Nitrososphaera sp.
AGAGGATCATGCAGGAAGAGATAGAGCACGAGGCGTGGTTCATCGAGCTCCTGTCAAAGAGACCTTCGGGGCACTTTAGGAGAAAGTTCGCAGGCCAGTCCCCACACACAGGGCAGCAGGGAAGCCTGATACACCTGTAAAATCTCAGGGTCTTTTTCCCTTTTTTCCTTTCCAAATTTACCAGTACGCGCTTTCTGATATCTTGTCATAGTCATGTGGCGTTGCGAGATAGTGCTTGACGCCTTCTAGACCCTTGAAAACTCCGTCGGGCGCAAAAACAGACGGTGCCTTGGTGGTCGGCAGCTCGCCACAACAGCTCTCTTCAAATTTACGAATATGGTATGCGACGTACTCCAACCCTGAACTTTCGAAAAGTCGCACCGCCTCAGCTGAATCAGGTCCATCGTCCAAAAACAGTACAGGCTTGCGCTTTCCCATTTAGAAACACCAGCCAAAGAATCATTTCAAGAAGATATAAAAGCATTTTTTGTGCTTTCGTGTGGCCCATGCTGTAGAAACGTCTTCTGGTCTCACAGAGAGGAAACCCCTGTAGAATTTGCAGTATATTTGGGCGTTCGTCGGCTACTAGAGGTGCCCATGCAGCATCCTGTAACGACCGCGAAATCGAGGCAGATGTTCTCCTGAACCCAGTATGTGATTTGGAGATTCTTGACATTCATTTCATATCTTCTCCAAGCCATGAAGATATCTTGCATATATTTTTTGGATGAAGGGGCGAGAGAGCTAACAAAAACAATAACAGTGAATATTACTGTCTCGTCCTAGCTTGCAGCTCAAAGAGCCATTTTCGTACACAAACGCATCCATTTCTCTCCCCTCCTCACTAGCTTTCCATTTGCATGACCGCTGCAGGCGGTCAGAGGCCCATTATCCTCCTATCAAACAACATCACGTATCCGCATTTTCTACAGGCAAGATAAAATGATGGTGACGATGATGGTGACGACCGCATCCTGTTCGTCTTGACCGAACTATTATCGTCTCTGAGAGACTTCAAGCTGACAGACCGTCGAGGGAAAAGCATCTGTATGTACGAATCCTTTCTTGTAGGAAAGAACTGTTCCTGACAGATGGGGCATTTTACTAGAGGGAAATTATTTTCAAACCATGTTCGGATGTCTTTAGGGCTGAGGACATTCTTTTTGCGGTTTTTGTTTGCTGAAGACAATCATACAAAACAGAGAAGAACAAGTAGATAGAGATAATGTCACTGGTGCAACCAACTTATACCTTATGATACCCGGATCGCAAGTCGCATATCCCGAGATATCAGATAGTTTGGGCTTGGACATGATTCAACAATCCCTTAGTTCTCATCCATTTCAATTTGCATCGAGGCAGCTGGTGAGCATCCTCCCGGGTGTCCCAAGCAAAGACATTATCAAGAAACCCGTGAACGAACAAGAGTTTGTCGAGAAGATCAGGGAAGCCAAAGCAATGTACATGTCGAGCGAAGGCGAGCATCGTCCAACAACATCACACGACAGTGAAGAACTCGACGTGTTAGGGATTCTCAGAAAATTGATAAGTTCAAGCAAGAGACGGAAGTTCAGTACGAAAGCCCGGTTTTTCTAGGGGACGGAAAAAGTGATAGTTTGATTCACAACTAATTATTATCTAGATCGACTACATAACGAATACATCACAATATACTATATTTGGTACGTTGTGATATGTACTAAAAAGAGCTCTTTTATAGTAGGTTGTAATATGAGAAAACCCATGCTGTTGGAAAAGCTCTGGGTTGACAGGAAAGAGTTCATTAGTCCCGCTGAGCTGAAAAATATTGCAAAGAACTAAAGCTGGACTACGCATCAGCTATTCACTACCTCACAAAAAGAAAGTCACCTGTTCGTATTTTCGAGGGAATATTCTACGTAAAGTAGCTTGAATAAATCAAGCTTGGCAGAAAGCGTTACAGCCATCTAGAGATCGTATCAAAGGGAATGGAAATGAAAGGCATAGGGAACTGGTACTTTGGTCTTCACACTGCGCTCAAGCTAAACAACATGACACATGAGCACTTTGCGGCAGAAGATGTAATCAGCGATTTACTGTTCAGGGCAAAGCCTCTCAACATTTCTGGATCCAAATTCAAGTTTACCCAATTGTCTCCGCGGCCTATGAGTTTTGGTATAAAGAATGATAGTGGCGGAATGCCGTACTCATCCGGAAAATACAATTCTAGATTTTATCTGTCTGTCATGACAAGGAGGGATGAAATTTGACAGAATCCTTACGGATGTCTCTGATTGGGCTGAAAACTTTTCCAAGGAAAAGCTGAAAGAATATTCAAAACACTACAGCAAGACAATAGCAAGAGCAGTTGCGGATGCAATTGTCTGATAGTGTCGTTGCCGGATTTCATGGATAGTATTTCGTCTGATCTGAAAATCCCAAGAACAGACATGATAGAAAAGGATATAATTTTGCACAAAACCCTTACAGACCTCTCACAGAATGAATTCTTTTCTGGCAACTTTGTTTTCAAGGGCGGAACGTGCTTAGTATTATCTTGGATATCTGAGGTTCTCGGAGGATATCGGCTTGGAAAGACCAGTCAATATTTAGTGGAAATTCTGGAAAAGGGTAATCAGCGAGCTGTCGGGGATGGTTGATGAGCCGGGCCAAGTATTCGAAGATATAGCTGAAAAAAGAGGTTTTGACTTCAAGTGCAAGAAAGCAGATAGAGCTCAGTTGTAGCAACAGGTTCTGCACCTCCAAAATTTGGTACGACGCCGTCGTACTGCGGAGAAAGACCCTCTTCAAAGTTCAGATAAGCTTTGTAGAGGAGATGTGCGGCAAGTCCAAAAGTGGACATCTGAAAGGCCTATAAGTGATTTAGAAAGGGAGCGGATAAAAACACTATTTGCTAGCGAGTTTGCAGAATATGCCGCAACAGTTCCTTTTGAAGTCTATGACTTGAAAGAAATATTGACCGAGAAGATTCGGGCCACAATGACAAGAAGAGATACGAAAGCAAGGGATTTTCTTGACATATTTTTTGTTTACAAGAAAAAGGGGAATTGAACCGAGCGGTAGAGCATTGCTCAATTACGGAAATTAAACGAAGCGCAGCACTATGAAAAATACAGGGAGAACCTAGAAGAGAAGAAGAAATTGCTAGACAAAGGTACCATGTTCCGAGGGGGATGAAAAGAATCTAGTGCTTACTGAACTTGACGAAAGTGAATTCTATAGGTTTGTACTTAATCTCGACGAATACATCACCATGCTTTTCGCAAAGCTAGAGAATGATGCGGCTTTTTAATACTTTTTTCAGCTCTATCAGGCGTGTTTAGGGAGCGTCTAAGCTCGGCATAACTTATGTCCGTTGGCATCAGCTTCTTAGCGATTGGCAAGAAGAGCAACCTGAGCTTGAGCGCTCTCTTGTCTGATTTTTAATTATTATAATCAACCCGGCTCATTAGAAACCATCTGAAAATCGCTAATGCCATTCGATTCCAGAACCAAATAATGTGGTGCTTATTGCCATCAAAATCTAGACATCATGCACGTCGCTTGTTTAGATCAACGAATTGCGAATGGTTTCTACTGATTCTAATCAACTCCTTTTCTCTCTCTAAAAGCACTTACAATCACAGAAATTCATTTACAACAGTATGCATGTTTTGATTCATATCTTTGCGCATCATAGCTGCTTTGCATGCTCCCTGTGCGATTTTTATCAGGTTTGTTCTGACAACAAATAAGAACTAGTTTCTGATGGACGGCGATTGAAATTAATTTGTAGCATCGATCAAGATCATACAACGCGAGCCTTATCATCGGTGTCAGCTCTGAGCAATAATTGAGGAGGTGAACTGAAAAAGAATGGCACAAATGCCAGCACTGATACCAAAGGAAGTCGAGATCCAGAGACTCAAGAAAATATACATCATGGTGATAATGCTCGGGTCTATCGCTGCTTCCGTAGAAATTGACAACTTTGTCGACGGTTCACTGCACCAGACGGCAAT
>DATLXY010000413.1:0-22930 GCA_035575335.1 Nitrososphaera sp.
CTTTGACCTTCTGCCGCACGCAGCGCACACCAAAAACCTGATGCGCGGGCGCAGGAACGGCAGCTCTGACGCTGCTTCCAGCGCGCTCTTCATGTCGGCAGCGGTTGCCATGTCGGTAACGTCCAGGCTGGCTGCAAAGCCGCCGTTCAGCAGCTTGTCTATCGACATGCATTCCTGGACTGCAGTCCTGTCAGAGAGGATTTCACTACCATTCAGTGTCATTCCTTGGGAATAACTGGTGGTATTCTGGGATTGCAGTAACGAGACCTTGCCGTATTTCTCGGAATCAAGGGTGGCAAACCTTGTGCCGCTGTCGTTGGCGACCATGGAGATGCCCGCCCCCTCCTCGCCGAGCTGCTTGCCTTGCGTGGCAGCGACATCGACTGCTGTTTTCAGAACCTTGTGCAGCACGTCGCTGGAAGACTCGCCGAGGATGTTGTAGACGGACTCCCTTGTACCTGTAAGGTTGATCACTATTGCGGACGAGCCGCGCTGCATCGATTGGGTCGCGCTCGCAAGGGACGGTAGCAGCCCCTTCCTGACATAGTCTACAATTGTCTTCTTGCGCGCCGCCATTGCGCCAAGCGACGGCTTGATCATGAGCGCGAGCTTTGCCCGGAAGTACGTTTCGTCCTTGTTTGATTCGTACGCTAGCCGGGGCAGATTTATCGAGAGCGAATGGAGCGACATTGTTGCGGCAGCGGTGCCACACTTGTCTGCCTTGCGGACGCCGCTGCTTGCGCGGATGCCGTCGTTGCAGATTGAAATGATCCCGCCGCTGCGAACCGCCGAAACTATGTGGTCGAGGCTATCGTCCGTCGCGCCTGTTATTGCTAGGCCGATCCTAGGCACGGGCGTGACATCGACGTATCTCTTGTAGCCGTCGAGCAGCGCATTAAGTTGCCGCGCGTCGAGCTCTGGCATGGCGATCGTTGTTATCGGCAGGCCGTAGACAGAATGTGAAGGAGCTGCGGAGGAGGCGGTCAGCACCCTCCCAAAGAGCGATGAAATATCCTCAGAACCTTTGACGCTCTTTAGCAGCAATGGCACAATGCCTTCAAGCACGACTTCAGACGACGCTTCCCTTGAAAGGAGCGATACTAGCGCAGGCAAAGCTGCGGCAGCGTCCTCCGAGCTGTTTATCGCAGGAATACGGGTCACGCTCAAAGAGCGTCCCTTCAGGTCAAGACCTTCCTCAAGCTCAGAGAGGTCAACAAAGACTGTATCAGGGAGCAGGCCCCACACGCCAGGGTTAGAGATGTTTATGTCGCCCGCGAGGTGCATGTCTGCAATATCCTTTGGGAGCATGTTGAACACCAGATACTCGGAAAAGACTGAGGCGGCGGCCTTGGCCATCGCGCCGTCCACCGTGGCGCCTTCAGCCGAGAGCATCTCGACAATGTCTGACGACGGCAGCCCGTGGCGTGCAAGCTTGTTCCTGTATTCCTCATGGCCGTGCTCTATGAGGATCGAGTTGACAGTCTCGCGTATAAGGGAAGACGTGAGGTAGGCGGTCTGGAACTTGTAGATCTTGTTCTCCACCTCTTCTGTGATCTTGTGTGCCTGTTCCAGAGGCAGGTTCGCCTCCCTCACAAGCGACTGGATGATCTTGTGAGAGTTGAACTCCTCTATGGTATGCCTGCTCGTCCTAACGTACATCTTGCCACTCTCTATTATAGAGCGCTCCTCGATCTGCCTCGCCAAGCTGAGGACGAGCTTGCCGAGGTTGGTGATTGTGTAGCGGCGCTCTGCCTTGTTGAGTGAGACCAGCAGCTGTCTCAGCAGTTTTCTCAGGTGATACGCAAACTTGCCTGACTCTTTCTTTGACTTGAAGCCGGCGAGTGCCTTGAGCTCGGAATAAGTGAGGGGCCCCTTTGTGTTGAGTATGCGCAGGATGTCGATCCTGTTAGGGCTGGCCATTACAGAGAAAATCATTCTTACACGCTTTGACGCAGACTCTAAAACTCCACCCTTCCTAGAATCCCTCGTTGGCTGAGAATTAAAACTCATCTGTTCCATTGCACCCCGTTATCAAGGTAAATGATTAAAACACCTTTGTAAAATAATTTTTACTAACGGTTCGATCAACCCTGCTTGGGCCAATTGACCAAAAGGTCAATTATCTTAGCTTTATATCAGCACTCCCTGTTCCTCCACTGGCGCCTGCTCCTGTTGCTGCTTGACTTCGTGGGAGGTGACATTTATCGGCACTTCGGGGAGCTTGGCTTTTGCCTCGTTCTCCAGCACCCCCTCGATCTCGTTGAGGATGGAAAGGGCATCCTGATCCACCGGAGTCGAGATCCTAGCATCTGCCTTAATGTTCGCGTTGATCAGCAGGTCAGAAGTGACTGTCGAGACTTCTGACAGCGCCTGACCGGCAGCAGGCATGGCCCTGCTCAGATCGGACTGGATACCCTTTATCACCTCGACCGTGGGCTCTATGGTGTCGAGGATCGCGGCAAATTCGTTGATCGTGCTGAAGCGAATCACGACCGCCTCGAGTGCTAGGCCAGTGTGCTGCGTTGTCCTGCGCAGCCGCCTCACGTTTGCAAGCTCCGTCGCCAGGATCTTCGCGCGGGTGTTGTTTCCTAACTTGATATTGAACGCTATCTGCTCGAGATAGTACGCTTCGGTCTTGGCGAACTTTTTGTCAAGCATCTTGAGGCGCATGAGCTGGTTGTAGACCACTCCTGTAGCGTTGGTGATCTGACTCATGAACTGCTGGCGCTTGTCTCCTCCCATACTTACTACCATCAGGTGAAACAAAGTGGGAAAACCGCTAATGTTGTACTCTGTATACAAAAAGCTGCTACAAAGCTGAGCTATGAAAAAAGTTGTATCGTTAATAGCGATATTTGCGCATACAGAGTAGTTCAAGATGACAAAGGCAAATGAGGATCATGGCGATCTCTCAATGAGGGAGCACATCGCCAAGCATCTTGGAGCGCGCAAGATCGAGTTCATAGCGACAGCAGTTGTGTGTGTGGTTTTTGCCATATGCTTTGCTCACCTAGAATACTATTACATCAAGGACCCCGCTTTGCAGATCTCAAACGGCGAGGTGGTGGTCACCGACTCCAACTTTGACAGGAGCAGGGAGACGGAGCCTATCATCGGCAACATGTACCAGTATCACCTCTTTCCGATGCTGTTCATTTTCGTTCTAATCAGCTTTGCAGCCCTGTGGGACGACATGTCGTTCAGACTACTGGGCAGGCACAAGCGCATAAAGGCCGCATTTATCGGCGTGGCCAATCTTACCACGGCCATCTTGGTCGAGGATTTTGCATGGTTTGCCAACAGGTGGGCGGTCCCGCTCGAGAGCGATCCAAAAGGTGGACTCCTGATGCAGTTCTCAGACTGGACCTCGATGCACATGGGCGCGATAGACCTGGGAAGTTTTGTTATACCGGTCTGGTACCTGGTCGCGATAGCGATCGCCACGCTGGCGTACTATGTCGGGTTTCGCAAGCACAACAGAATACAATAGCTAGCGCTTGTTGGCAGTTATTGTAAAGTCCCCAGGGTTGAGCGCGGCGCCGCAGACAGGGCAGCGACCGTTCGTCGGACGAAGTGCATCCCTGACGGATCTTAGCATCCGCATCTGGTACACGACCGAGCCGCATTTTCCACAAACAACGTCAGCTGCTAACATATACAGGCAATCAGTCAATAACTGCAATAAGAAAACTGCCCTCGATAGTTTTTTACAAAATGCGCAGCTGCTGCTATGCCAGATGTCCCGTAGCTCTTACGTTATAGCCAGTGCTCTGAGGCGAGCGCACAGTCGTGTATGCATTCGTGTGGGTGGCATGTGTGTATGTTGTGTCAGCTACTCTGCGTTAGCGTTAACAAAAAGAGTTCGCATCAGTGGGCACTCTTATTTGGGCTGAAGCACTGCTGAAATCTACTATACTTTCTCGAGCACTAGGCCGTGTTTTTGGTCGTAGCCCACAACCCTTACGCTAGCGCCTATCGGCAGGTCGGCTTGCGTCTTGATGCCCGGCAGAAACCCGGACGCTCTCAGTGGCGAGTTGTCCACCCTGAACACCACCCAAGCGTAGGAGCCGGCGTCTTCAAAGCCCTCCGGGGCCACAGCCTGGATGGTGTAGGTGACTACCGTGCCCGAACCATCGAGCTCGACATGCTCGAACTGACTGCTGGAGCACTTTTCGCAAAAGAACACGGTCTCCAGCATGAGGTGGCCGCATTTGACACACTTGTGGGCCAGTATCTTTTTCCTGTTAGCTGCTTCAATGAATTTTTGGTACCTACTTTCTTCGTGCGTTGCCACTTTCTCCATCATTTCCTGTCAACTTTTCTGAATATGTGCACTGCGGCGCTTGCGCCTGTGGCTCCAAAGTTGTGTGTCAGCGCGATCTCGGCGTTTGGAACCGTGCGCTGGCCGGCCCTGCCAGTGAACAGCTCAAAGACCTCTACCACCTGCCCCACGCCGGTCGCGCCGATCGGGTGACCCTTTGATTTCAGCCCGCCTGAGGGGTTAACAGGAATTTCGCCGTTGAGGCGTGTGGCGCCGTCCCTCACTGCCTGGGCTGCTTTGCCTTTGGGGAAGAAGCCGAGATCTTCGATGTCAATGACCTCCGCGATCGTAAAGCAGTCATGTACTTCGGCAAAATCAATGTCCTTCGGAGTGACGCCGGCCATCTTGTAGGCCTGCCTTGCTGCTGCAACGGTGCTTGGGATGGTGGTGATGTCTTCTCTTCCCTGCACAGCTGCTGGCGATGCGCCCCTGCCGGAGCCGATGATCTCTACATAGGGCCTGCCGCTCTTTTTCGCAAACTCTTCGCTGCATAGTATCGCGGCAGATGCGCCGTCAGAGAACGGGCAGCAGTCAAGCAGCTTTAACGGGGAAGCGACTACAGGAGATTTCAGCACGTCGTCAACTGTGATCCTTTTGCGCACGTGTGCCTTCGGGTTCAGCAGGCCGTTGTCGTGGTTCTTGACCGCGACGTGTGCGAGGTCTTCCTCGGTCGCCTTGTAGGCGTGCATGTAGGCGCGGGCCATGGATGCGAACAGGCCCGGGAAAGAAGCGCCGTTGCCGCCTTCATAGAAAAAGTCGGAGCAGTATGAGAACAGCGTAGTGCTGTGCACCGTCCCAGTATGAGTCACCTTTTCGACTCCAAGCGCAAGGACGCAGTCGTAGAAACCTGCAGCCACATTTGCATAAGCTTCCCTGAACATGACCGATCCGGAACCGCAGGCCGATTCGATTGTAAGGCCAGGAACATGCGGGATGCCAAGGTTGCTCATGATAACAGGTGCCATGTGCACCTGTTTGTCTGCAACGCCAAACACGTTTGAAATGTAGCCGGCCTGGATATCTTTTGGAGTGATGCCGGCCGAGTCAATGGCCTCCTTCGCAGCATTCAGTGCAATCTCGATGATACCTTCGTTTAATTTTCCATATTTAGTGCTGCCGGCTCCAAGAACGCAGACTTTGTTGTTGGTCATTCGTGTAAGAACACGGCTTTTTGCATTATAAATATCTTGATTAGTGTCGAACCGAGGAATCACCGATGGTGTGTAGCTCAAAAATTATGACGATAGTAATCATCTGTAGCAATGTCCTAGTGAAGGGTCATGCTACTTACTGCTCACCTCGCTCGATATATAAGATATAGATGCTGGGCGATTTGTTCTTGCGGGGCGAGTCCCACTTGTCCTACAGCAGCTGCTGACCTTTGATCCATTCCGGCGCATTGTTCTGATGTTTGTCTTGTTAGCTTTTTGTGTATGCGCACGCGTGTGTGTGCGCCGTTCGCAATCAACGTTCGCTTGGAATTTCGCCGCTGAGGAGTTAATCTAGCTCACTGACAGCGCGGCGGTTAACAGGAATAGCAACCATTAGAAAACCACTGCGCATGTTTCTGATTCATTTTGCATCAAAGCGGCGAGTAAGAAGAGCTCATTTGACGATGAGTTCGCGGGCGAAACTGCCGCAGACACGTTGGTTCTTGTTGCTGCGTGTGCGTATGATGAAGCTTCTCCCGCTCAACATTTGACAATAGCCTATATTGAAAAGATCGGAGCTGTGCTGGAAAAAAGTGATACAGGTCAGGAAACCCTCGGCAGCAGCGGAGCACTGCAATAATCATCGGGAGGGCGGTAGCTCATCGGTCGTGTTCTCCGCAAGATACCGGAATAGAAAGAAAAAATGTTTTGAGGGAAATTTCAGGATAGGGTTAATATGTTTATCCCGGGATCGGCTAGCTGTTGACGCCGTTATCACCATCACCATACACGCTTGTCGTCTGCGAAAAGCCCGACGCTGCGAGGAGGATTGCGCAGGCGCTTGGCGAATCCAGGGAGTCAAGACCGGATGGCATTTCTGTCTTTGACGTTGTGGGTGACGGCGGCCGCTACTACAAGGTCTGCACGGCGCTTGGGCACCTGTACGGCCTTACAGATCTGACAAAGAACAGAAACGTTTATCCCGTGCTTGACCTTGAATGGGGCCCGGTCGAAAAGAACCCAAAGGCTGCGAGAGCCATCAGGATCATCTCAGAACTGGCCAAGGGTGCGGCGGCGTTTGTCCACGCATGCGACTATGACCAGGAAGGAGAGGTGATAGGCCACAGCATCCTGGAATACGCGTGTGGTAACAAGTATGGAAAGGCACTGCGGGCGAAATTCTCTACCCTTACCGACGATGAGATAAGGGATTCGTTTGCCAGCTTGGAGAAGCCCAGCCGAGGTCTTGCAGAGGCAGGGCGGTCCCGTCACATGCTCGATTTCATTTATGGAGTTAACCTGTCAAGGGCGCTTGCCAAATCACTCAAAATTGCAAGCAGGTACCGCAACCTCTCCATAGGGCGGGTGCAGGGCCCCACGCTTGCATTTGCAGTCGATAGAGAACTGGCGATAAGGTTGCACGTCCCCGACCCGTACTGGACCATTGGAGGGCGATTCGACAAGAATGGCCAGGTTTTCTGGGCGCGCTACGAGAAGCCCAGAATCGGGACAATTGCGGAGGCCAGGGCGATAACACTCGGGTGTGTTGGCAGGGACGGCCGCGTGAGTGGCATCAGTGAGAGCAACGTCGTCATCAAGCCGCCGACACCCTTCAACATCGGTGACCTCCAGCGCGAGGGGTACAGGCTGTTCAAATTCGCGCCGGGTTACACGCTTGCGATAGCCGAAAAGCTATACTTACAGGCACTGATCTCCTATCCGCGCACATCGAGCCAGAAGCTTCCGACGTCCATTGGATACAGGAAGATAATTTCTAGCATGGCGAGAATCGACAGTAGCTACGCGAAATTGGCGTCCATGCTGCTTTCAAAAGATAGACTCGTTCCAAATGAGGGCAAGATGACAGACCCGGCACACCCCGCAATCTATCCGACGGGCGTCGCGCCTCCGAAGCAAAAGTTGAGCGGTCAGGAACTCAAGGTTTACGACCTGATTGTAAAGAGGTTCTTTGCTACATTTGGCGACCCGGCGATCAGCAGGCACACCAGCATAAGAATCGATGTGAACGACCACGTCTTTCAGGCTGAGGGCAGTAGTCCGCTGTACGGAGGATGGACTGTGTTTTACAGGCCGTACTTCACGATGGAGCAGAGCGAGCTGCCAGAAATGCACAGCGGGGATGTCGTAAAGAATCTCGGCATTGACATGGAAGAAAAGTTTACGCAGCCTCCAGACCGCTACAACCAGGCTAGCCTTCTTGCAAAGATGGAACAGGAAAGGATCGGTACCAAAGCAACGAGGGCAGACATTATTGCGACGCTTTTCAAGCGGGGATACCTCGTCTCCGGTAAGGGTGGCATCGAGGTAACGGATCTCGGCTTTGCCGTGATCGACTCCATGAGGACGTTCGCGCCTGATATTATCTCGACGGAACTGACAAGGGCTATGGAGGAGCAGCTGGAGCTGGTTGAGCAAGGCTCTGTAGATAGCACCCTTGTGATCGAGCAGTCGGTAGACAAGCTGATAGAATCGCTTGCGTCCTTGATGGAAAAAGAAGCAGCCATCGGCGCGAAGATAGGCGATGCAGCGACCGGTGATAGCACGAGGGCGGCAACCCTCGGTCCCTGTCCTGTATGCAAGAAGGGCCAGCTGCGCATGATCAAATCATATAGGACGAAAAAGAGGTTTGTTGGTTGCTCGAACTATTCCGGCGGCTGCAGGGCGAGCGCGCCTCTGCCGCAAAAGGGCACCATCAAGATTTCCGGGAAGGTGTGCCCCGAGTGTGACTGGCCTATAGTGGGGATAGTTTTTGCTCGCCGTTCGAGGCAGTGGAAGATCTGTACCAACGTGCAGTGCCCTTCCAAGAAAAGGAATAAGCTCTATGGCAGGCTTCGGTAAAAACGTGGCATCAACCTAATAAGTAAGCTTCCTGCTATTGCAATTGATGATTTACAGTGATCATGCGCACCTGTGCGAATACTGTGGGGAGAGGTTCCCTTGCCCGCTTGACAAACGGGAGTGCAAGATCAGCTGGAAGACATCGCACAATGATCATCACTTAGCCCTGTCAGCCTACTAGTAGGATTACTAATACGAAAGCTTGTAAACGTCCGTTCTGCGATTCTTTAGCAGGGGCAGCGACTGCCTGACCTTTTTCACCCTTGACCTATCGACATCTATCACTTCGACACCTTCCCGCTGGCCCATGTCCACCAGCACCACTCCAAATGGGTCGACAGCCATGCTCCTGCCGCAATAGATGTTGCCCACCTGGTCAGGGGCAATCACGTACGAGCCGTTCTCGATAGCTCTGGCCTTTACCATCGTCTGCCAATGCTCTTCCTTCATCTCACCGGCAACCCAAGCGGAAGGAGCGACCAGCACGTCGGCGCCCCTGATCGTGAGTATTCTCGACAGTTCCGGGAACCTAAGATCATAGCATATCAATAGCCCGACGCTGCCTGCCCCAGTCTTCGCCGGCTTGGTGATCTCTTTTCCAGGGAGCAGCTTTGAAGACTCTTTGAAGCCAAGCGCGTTGTAGAGGTGGAGCTTGCGATAGACGGCGGACACCCTTCCCGAAGAGCTCAGGACGACTGCAGTGTCGTAGACGCCGTTTGATTTCTTGCCACTCTTTTCGTAGATCGTGGCGACGACGGCGATCTTGTTCTTGCTGGCAGCGGTTGCAAGGCAGGTTACGAAATCTCCGCTCTTGACATCCTCGGCAATCTTGGCAAGCTCGGCTGCCGACTGGCTGCTGGGCGAAAATGCCATCTGAAACTCTGGGAAGCAAACCAGCTCGGCCCCCCTGCTTGCGGCCTCGGCTATGAAATCAATCGACTTCTTTAGGTTCTCCTGCTTGTCTTCTGACGAGCGCATCTGAACAAGCGCGATTCTCTTCAAGCACTGCAGAGAACGCCTGCCAAAGTAAAAATATTTTTTGTCGTTACTCCACTTCACTCTTCAGTTTTTTTATTGCCAGGTCAAGCGCGTCGAACCACCGTGCAGACTCGTAGAGGAAGTCAATCCGCCTACCGCTCACCGGGAACTTGTAGCCTTTCCTGCACAGCTCCTCCCAGATCTCCGGCCCCGAGAGACGTTTGTACGGTATGCCGTATCTCTTTACCGCGTTGACTATTCCGCTCGCCATGAACTGGAGCTCCGGATCATCAGGGTCGTAAGTGCTGTTTGAATGGGATTCGATCATACGAACGATTATTCTTATCTCTACTGGTTATTCTTATTATCATTATTCTCCTTCTTCTTGTTCTTGTTGTTTCTGCATCGCTAGAGCGGCTTACCGGACTGGAACCAGTTCTCTTTGGGCTTCTCGTCATAGACTACTATGACGTGTTCCGGTTTTGTCTTCAGGATTTGAACCGCCGCATCGGTCACGGCCTTTGCGAACTCGTCCTTCTGCTTTTGCGTCCTGCCAGGATACAATGACACCATAATGAGAGGCATGTTGTATGTTCGGTACCTCTCTATGAGTGCTGATTTATATGTACATTGGCTACTGCCGTTGGTGTAATTTCAGATGTCGTGGCGTGTCCGTTTGACTTGGCGAGATCGTACAGCGCAATAAGATACCGCTTGATAAAGTTCACTCCCGGTGACGGCCTTCTGCCTTTTTCGTAGTCGCTCAGTACGGAAGGAGTGATGTCCATCTTTCTGGCAAGGTCGGCCTGCTTTATGCCGAACTTTTTCCTCCAGTATTTCAGCTGTTGGGCAGGATTTTCGCTCAGCACCACAGATCCGGCGATCAACGTCAGCTCGTCTCTGCTGTCGCTGCCGGTGTTAATGTTAGATTCGATAGTAGACAAGTGTAGACGAACTATCTTTTGGGTGATAAAAAGATTATTCTGATAGTAGAGAAATCCCCTAGAGTGATGTACGAAGATCTGTGCAGGCTCAATGCACGACTGGTAGAGTGCACGCTGTGTCCGCGGCTGTCGCGTTACATCAGGCAAGTCGGGCGCGAGAAAGTAAAGCGCTTCGCCAACGAGGAATATTGGGCGCGGCCGGTGCCAAGCTGGGGAGACCCAAATGCAAAGCTCCTCATTGTTGGGCTCGCACCTGCTGCACACGGGGGCAACAGGACTGGCAGGATGTTCACTGGCGACAGCTCGGGTGACTGGCTCGCAAGAGCCATGTACGAGACAGGGTTTGCAAACATGCCTACGAGCACAAGCAGGGACGACGGGCTGGTGCTCGAGGGTGTGTACATTACCGCCGCGATAAAGTGCGCTCCACCGGACAACAAGCCTCTTCCTTCAGAGCTGGCAAACTGCTCCCAGTACCTCGTTTCTGAAATTTCCATCTTGAGGAACGTCAGGGTGGTCCTAGCCCTTGGCAAGATCGGCTTTGACGCATATTGCCGGGCAGTAGGCGTGAAGGGAATGGTATTTGCCCATGGGGCGCGCTACGACATAGACGCTGACGTTGGTGGCGAGAGGAGAAAAAAGGTGCTGCTGGCCTCCTATCATCCAAGTAGACAGAACACAAATACCGGGAGGCTGACCTGGCAGATGTGGATCAATATATTCATGACTGCGAGGGTTCTCGTCGAAAATTAATTAGCGCTAGTTAGTATTACCAATGCTGCGACGGCAGCATTCCCTGCACAGGAATTCCAGCTTGATCACTTGTCCCAGATCGTACACGACTTTGCAGTATGCAGCGCGGTTGCACATAGCACATTGCACGGGCCGGGGTAGCGAAGTGTACGCCGGTCTTCTTATTATCGGCGAATCGAACACCTCCACGGAGCGTTGTTGTCCTTGGATCTGTCCTCCTGCTGCTGAAGTCATGATATAGACAAATCGTCAAACTAAATAAGAGATATCGAGGTGACCAACAGAAGGAGAAGATGGAGAGGATGATCGACGATTATCTTGTCACTTTCTCGATGAGGCCACATCGGCCGTTATCTGGTCGATCTTGTAGCGCAGTGCCTCTTTGACTTTCGTGTTGTCAACCATGTTTAGCGCGCCCTTGCAGTTGGGACACTTAAAGAAGAATTCGACGGCCGCGTCAAACTTTACGCGTGGGCAGTCACGGTTGCCGCAGTGGTAGAACTCGGTCGACTCTTCGTGCTCGAGCCTCTTGTGAAGCCTATCGAGGATCTTTTTCTTCTGATTCTCGATGAAATTGTCAACCTGATCCTGTTTTGCGCGCCAGCGATAGACGAACCAGCCCTTCTTTTCGTCCTTGACGCGGATGCCTGAGATGAGGGCCTTGCCAAACATGTCATAGAGCACCTTGCGCACGATGTTTATCTTGAGCCCGGTTGCGCTCGCAATCTCTTCGTCCGTAACATCCTCGGTGTTGAGAAGCGCCCGGGCGACCTTGACGTACTCCTCACCGCCGATCAATCCTGCAATCTTGACAAAAGAATCCTCGTATTCGATCGAACGCAACGAGGATAGTAGCGCTTTTTTCTGATATATATTTACTGTCTTGCCCTCTCAGCGGTGCCGTATAACGGGTAGATCCCGTGGGAATAATCGCTCACGTAGCTCCACACTTCAGGGCTTATCGAGAGCGGCTGGAAGGTAGACTTTTGCCGGTCGTCAAGCACGTCATATACCATCTGGCCTATCACAATCTGATCGGGGCGTGCAAGGGCGGTCATTTTTGTCGCAATGTTTATGGTGTAGCCTAGGATGTCATAGTGCGGCCTCTTTATCTTCTTGCCGTCGAGATTGAATATATCCCACCCGTACTGGACGACCACGTTTTCCCCAAGGTCGATCCCTATGCGCACACTTATCTCGGGATAGTCGTACTGGTTCAGGATCGGGTTGATGCCCTGGTGCACTATCTTGAGCATTGAACGGGCGCAGTTGACCGCATTGACGCAGGGTAGGTACTTGTCATCGGTCGCAAGAAAGAAGGCCAGTATCGCGTCGCCAACATACTTTAATACATAGCCGCCGTACGCGGATATCGTGATGGACATCTCTTGTGTAAAAGCCTGGACTATTGCGGCTAGCCTGTCGACCGGTAGGTCAGACGACATCCGGGTAGACCCTACGAGATCTATGTGGAGTATGACCAGCATAGCCTTTGTCTTAGCCAGCTTCGCCAGTACGTCGTTTGTCTCCTCGCTTGAGATGTCAAATGTACTTGCAACCTTGAGCGCCTTCCAAACTCGCCTCTGAGCCGCCTGGATTGCCTTGTCAAGGTCGACGATCGCGTCGAGGTAGAACGAAGCAAGAGAGGTGAGGCCGCTTGCGGCGGCGTCTGAAGCATTCCTTTGTTCAGCCGACGCTATCACCCTATTCACTTCTTCTAGGCTGATATCCAGCTGGAGCGCTATTGTCTCGGCTGGCACGCCAGAGTTGTGTAGATTAATTATTGTCTCCTGCTGGCTTTCGGCCATATTATATATACAGGCGATGGGCGTTCGCCAAATATTACTATTTTCTGGCTAAAAGCTGGTTCTGTTAGCTTGAGAATGATCTTCTGGCAGTCACAACCATCTTGGATCCACTTGTTGGTAATGGTGGTATTGGCGGTGTGCACACACGCAGAAGCACCTAGTTTTGCGTCATGGGCCTTGAAAAGTCAGGCGTATTTGCCTCTTTGGCGATAGTCCAACCAATTCATTTTCTGGAGCATTTGCTTCCAAAGCGACCGTATCCTCGATTCCGTTTTTCTTGGCAGCCATATGGCGGCAGAGTAGTATCTTCACAGGATACGACAGTGTGACTGTGGACACGATCCTTGCCATGAACCGTTAGGGGCTATTGACAGCAGAATGCTAACCCTCAGGTCAGTGAAACTACGATCTTTCCGGCGCGATTATTAACTAGCGGTACCATGTATATACCGTAGGAAGTGAGAGAGGCAATGGCCAGCAAGAATCAGGAAGAGGAGGAGAGGGCACTGCTGACGATATCCAACATCAAGTATCTGGTTGAGGGTCTTGACGTTCTGCTTACCACCGACCTCGACGGCGAAAAGCGCCGCAGAGTCATCCAGTTGCGGAACGAGCTGCTGTCGCACATCAACAGCATATTCAATGACTATTCATAAGCACTGCTCGAACCTTGAAGATTACTTCGTTTATCGACAGCGGCTCCTTTTTTATCACGTCTTGTCTGTTCAGGGATCCCATCAGCTTGAGCTCTTCGCTAGAAATTGTAATCAGAAACATGAAACGCACGTCGCCGTTGCGTGATCGTATTTCGTGGTAGAGGTCAAGCCCTGTCATGCCGGGCATCACAAGGTCGGTGATGACGACACTGTATTTCATCTGCCTTGCGAATTCCAGCGCCTCTGAAGGGTTCGGAGTATGGTCGACAGCAAGGCCATCGGCGCGAAGGTAGACTGACATGAGCGATGCCGTGGCTGGCTTCTGATCTACAAGGAGAATTGTTTGCTGCTGCAACTCTTCCCTGTAGATAATTGGCGGATTTTCTTATTAAGCCCTGCGGGTCAATTGTTATAGAGTTGTTGATTGCTGGGACTTCTTTCGGGAGTGCCAGTACAGCGACAGGAATGTCATCAGAGTCATCGCAAACAGCAAGATGCCTGTTGACAGGTGAGTCGCCACAATAATGGGATGGAGCCCGGTGTCGATAACGAAAAAGCCGATCGCTATCTGCACCGACATTACTATCGACGCTATTATCGCGGTTTTTCTGCCCGGCAGAGCCTTCCTGACCGAATACACTGCGGTGGCATAGATCAGGCCGGCCGTAACGAGCACCAGAACTCTGTGATAGTGCTCGTAGAAATGCGTCTCAGACGGCAGGCCAAACCCGTTTGGGCACAGAGGCCAGTCTGGGCACGTCAACCCCTGGTGCGAGGAAGATATGTAGACTCCCACCAGCATGACAGAATACAGCACGGCCATCGATGTAAACGAGAGGCCCACTCCCACCATAGAATTAGAACGCTGCACTTCCAACTGGCATGAGAACCGTGCACAGGCCAATTATAACCTTGGCATTGAACTTTTTTCTCCTCTATTTCCTCATAGCCGTTTTATGTGCTGGCGCCGCTTGTGAGTGCAATGGAAAGCACAGGTGCAGATCTGGGTAGTTTTGAAGGAAAATACCCAAAGGATCTGTTTAACAAGAACGTGGTAGCAGCGAGCGGTCTGGCGGTTGGCCACGTGGCAAAGGAGACTGATAATACCATCGTAGTTTTCAGCGATTCTGGCGATTTACGATATGATATTCCCAAGTCAAAGATAGAAATGTCTGGCAGTTCGGCCGTAGTAACCGAACCGCTTGAGCAGTATATAGTGGATAGAGATGCGCCAATGCCGCCGGACAGGACGCTCAGGCCGTCAGGAGAAGAAATTCGCGCGTTGGTTGCGGAACAGCAGCAGCTTGAAACACAGGAAAACAAGGGTGTAACAACAACGCCCGACGCTGTAATTGAAGATAGCAGATATCTTTCAAGTACGCCGCGGCCAGAAACCACGGGCGTGACGGTACCTGAAGGATACGTTGATACCGAATCGGAACTATCAAGGAGGCTCAAGGGTGCAGTGTCCGAGCTAAAGCAGGTGATCGTTGCCGGCGGGAGAGTGGCCAAGAGGAAGGCAACAGAGGCGAAGGCGCAAGCAGAAGAGAAGCGAGCTGAGTTTGACGCGGAATCCATTTCCAGAATGGGGGAGCTTGCTACGAGATACACTGACACGTTTGAAGAGGTGGTCTCTGAAATTAGGACTAAGACGTATGCCGATCAGGTGCCGATCTACGACGGCTTTTTGAAGCTGATCGATCAGCAACGCAACGTGGTACTCGCGCAGCGCGATCTTGCGCTTAGGCTCAGAGATTCTGTTCTTCTCCCAGTGGTAGAAGACGAGACGGAGCTTGAGGGACCTCAAGAGTCACCAGAAGAGATTGGCGAGAGTAGGATGCTAAATGAGCGTGGGAGCACCGCCGCGACCAACGTCGACGTCAAGACCAACGCTACCAGTGCTACGACCTCTTCATCGCAGTCATCGTCATCATCATCATCACAACCAACAAACAGGCGACCTGCAACTACCAGTGCTACGACTAGAAGAAGCAGCAAGACGACAAGCAAAAGGAAAAAAAGTAGTTAGTAGTGAAGGCGCGAGTTCTCGTAAAACTCGCGGTCCTCCTCTGCCATGACGACGTGCTTGTGACACTCTGCGCAGAGGAGATATTCTGAATCTGCCGGCAGATTCTTCTTGCATCTCCCACAGAACTTTTTCAACATTGTTCCATGCGGCATTCCTGAATAAAACCCTGACTGCTGCGTTCCATTTTTGGAACCGTGTAGTGACCCTGACCGGTAGGACGTATCAGGTATTTGTTCTGCACAGACTATTTGCTGCTGTAGTTGGCGGCGGAGTGCGTCAAGCAGTAGTAGCTATGTTCAGGAATTGTAATTTGTACCCAGCGCTTGGAGCGCGAGGAGACGATAGTAATACTTTGCCGCTGAAGCGACTTTCAAGAGTGGCTATCCGGCTCTTGCAGGCATGGAAGATATGATCTATTGTACTGACGCCTGTACGCAGATGTGTGGTGTTTTCAGGCGGCACGCCGGCGAACG
This sequence comes from Nitrososphaera sp., assembly GCA_035575335.1. Classification (GTDB taxonomy): domain Archaea; phylum Thermoproteota; class Nitrososphaeria; order Nitrososphaerales; family Nitrososphaeraceae; genus Nitrososphaera. Next base: position 15,973 of record DATLXY010000413.1, read on the forward strand.
GTGGACGTGACCTTCTAGGCCCAGTGCCCGCCGCCACGGTAAGCCTGGGGGTTGAACAGAGCCGCTTGCGGTTCTGGATACGAACAGGAGGCGATGCTCGTCAAGGACAGAAGGGGGGACTTGAAATGACTGGAGGGAAAATTTTCGATAGAAATGTAATTAAGCATGGAGCCCGACATCAACTCGACCAGCAACGTTGGCTTTGCAGAATGAAGTTTTCAATGCATTATCATACGCCACTAACAAAGGGTTCCAGATCCATCCTGACGCTTTTGCAATGTTAAAGGGCCTTGACACTGACGTGCTCAAGACTGTTCAGGAAATTATCAAATCGAAAAAACCTTCCAAGAACGCGGTCATTTTGGTCGATGACATCAACAACCTGCTAAACCCCAAGAAGGACGACGAGGCGAAGGGTGAGCTTGCCGAGCACCAGATATGCAATGTGCTGATTGACCCGACTCCCAAGGTCAATACGGGCGAAGGGGTGGACGGCTATGCGGCACTTTTCAGGAGCAGGTTTGAAAAGCTAATGCGCATTTTGTCGCAGAGGCCGGACAGCAAGCGCATCTCAAAGGTCGCGTCCGTAAAGCAGGCCTCAAGGAGTACTAGGTTTGTCGAGAGGGGCGAGAAGAGCCTCCATGGCAGTGCCGGTACGACAGTCGTTGCCGGTCTTCTGATGTCGAAGCGCACCAAAAAGAGCGGAATTGAGCTTGCGATCGACGACTACACTGGGATATTATCGGTCACGGCCGTGTCGGAGGAGACGAAAAAGCAGGCAGCAGCGCTTGCGCTTGATCAGATGGTGATGCTCGAGTTGGAGAGCGGTAAGGGCGCGCAGGGGTTTACGGTCAAGAGCGTCGTGACCCCCGACATTCCAGATCATTTGCCCAACAAGAGCAAGTCGGAAGCGTATGCTGTGCTTATTTCTGATCTGCATGTCGGTAGCAAATATTTCATGGAAAATGAGTTTCTCCGCTTCCTGAACTGGCTGTCTTCTTCTGAAGACGATGACATCGTGCGCAAGATCAAGTTCCTCTGCATCGGCGGAGATCTTATCGACGGCATCGGGATATTTCCGAATCAGGACAAGGAGTTGTTCGTGATGGATGCCGGTACGCAGATTAGCCTGGCTGCGCAGTTGCTGGCAAAGATCCCCAAGCACATCAAGGTGCTGGTGATTCCAGGTAACCATGACCCTGGAAGGCGCGCTCTTCCGCAGCCTGCGATTCCCGGTAGGGACACCAAGGATCACCTGTACGGGCTTGAGAACTGCGTAATGCTTGGCAACCCTGCCTTTGTTGAACTCAATGGCGTGAAGCTGTTGATGTACCACGGGCAGAGCCTTGACGATGTCATTGCCACGACGCCAGGTCTCAGCTACCAGAAGCCGGCGGAGGCGATGAAGGTGCTTCTCAAGGCCCGCCACCTAGCTCCCACATATGGAGAGCGGACGCCGATCGCTCCCGAACAAGAGGATATGATGGTCATCACCGAGGTACCCGACATTTTGCACTCAGGACATGTTCATGTCACAGACGTGCAGAACTATCGCGGGACGCTTGTGGTCAACTCGGGCGCGTGGCAGAGGCAGACAAAGTTCCAGCAGACCATGGGCATAACGCCGACGCCTGGCCTGGCCGTGGTTGTTAACCTAGCGACGCTGCAGCCCTTGATCCAGGACTTCAATCGATAAGTGACGGAAAATCTTCCTTCAGTGCTTCCTTCACGGTTGTCAGTGGGACGCTTATCTTGATCTTTTGTGAGCGGCCGTAGCGGCCCTGGTTGACAATGTCGGTAGATAGAAGGCCCTGTAGTTCTAGGTCGCTTATGATCTGTGTCATCCGTCGCTGGGTGAGCGGCTTTTGTTCGGTCTCTTGGCAAATGGAAAGATACTCGTGGTACACGTCCCCCGTGGTTCCGGTCTTGGAGTTCATGACGGCTAGGATGACGAGTTTGTTGTGGGTCGTCGCGTTCTTGAGCGCGATGAACGGCGCGTCCCTTTCCATGCGCTCTTCTGCCGCGCGTACGTGTTTTTCGTCAACGCGGCTAGCGCTTTCCCTTTCCGCGAGCTCGGCAGAAACCCTCAGCAGGTCGATGGCTTTCCTCGCGTCCCCGTGCTCTCTCCCCGCTATTGCCGCGCACAGATTGACCGCGGCGTCGGAAATGGCCCCTTGGTTAAATGAGACCTTGGCGCGATCATACAAGATCTGCCTCAGCTGCTCGACGGTGTACGGGTTGAAGACCAGTTCTTCCTCGCTCAGACTGCTCCTCACACGGGGATCGAGCTTATCCTTGAAGGTGAGGCTGTTTGAGATGCCGATCAGTGTGATGAATCCCCCTTTCATTTTCTGGTTGGCGCGTGTAAAGTTGTAGAGTATGTCGTCGCCGCTCTTGTCGACAAGGGAATCGATTTCATCGATGGCCACAACGACGCTCAGATTTTTCTTGTGGATGTACTGTAGGATCCTGTCGGTAGCCTCGCCCATAGACAGTCCTGTAAAATGAACCTGTTTTTCACGTTCTCTGTTTATGCCCAGCTCTTCGGCAATCTCGAACAGAACCTTGTATGCGCTACCCGCGGTCTTGGCGTTGATAAACAAGACCTTTACATCGACGTTCAGCTCGGCGGCTTTTTTCGCCAGCCTGTCCATCACGTTTTTTGCAGCAGCGGTCTTTCCGGTTCCCGGCTTGCCGAACAGTAATAGGTTCGACGGTCGCGCGTTCTTGAAAATGGTCGATAACACCTGGGCAAGGGTTCTTATTTCCTCGTCCCTGAACGGAAGTTTTTCCGGAACGTAGTCGATATTTAGAAACTGCCACGACTTGACAAGTGATTTGCCGCTTGCAGCCCTTGCAAAGATGTTGTCGATCTCTGAGCTCAATTACAAGTCACCATTGATGGCCCGCCAATTTTAACCCGCCGCCCCCTCTTTTTCCTTTCCAGACCAGTATTTTGTTAATGTTACCTTAACAGTCGTGTTAACAGGTCGCTTTTAACCGGGCGAATCAATTATAGCTGATCTTCGTATCAGCACAATGACAGCTGTTATCGGGAGCTATGAGTAGGTGTTGGACAAGAAAACTAGGGGTGGAGGTGTGGCGGGATCTGGGGATCTGATTAACAGTGATTAACAGGATGGGGCCAGCCGGCGCAAAAAACCAGAAAACGACCCCTCCATTTCCACTGGAACGTTAAGGACTACCAATACGTTGTTAACAAACACCGGACAGCACCCCTCCATTTCCACTGGAACTACAAACGGGTAGTTTTCAACCAAAAATTTGGTTAACTAATGGTAATTGTTAACCAAGGGCCATATTCTCTCATATCTAGTTAACAACAGCTAAGCTCTTTGTTATCAAGAATGGCAGAGCTCATGTTAAGTGTTAACACGTTAAACTGGTTTTCGCAGCATTACGAAATGGCCCTAGGGAAGAAGCGATTCAGGATAGAACTTGAGGATGCCGAGGGGAGCAAGTACAACCTTTCCCTAGAAGGCAATATATCCAAGGAAAAGATAATAAAGATAGTCGAGTTCATGGAACTTCTCAATATAGAGTCTAGCGGTAATGACTCTGACGAGAGTGACGAATTCGCCGCCAGACGACCACCGACCGCTGTCTCTGTGGGTGAAAGGATCTGGAGTCTGGTGGAAGGCAACTTCCCATATGGGAGTTTTACCTCGACGGACATTCTTGAGCTTTATGAGGATCAGTTCAGTGAGCCGATTAAGCTGAGCATCATCTCAACTTATCTGTCGCGATATTCGGATCGGGGGCGCCTTATGAGGACACGCCAAGGTAAAGAGTGGGTCTACAAGATCGCTAGACAGCCGGCGGTGGAATCCTTTCCTTCAGCCTCTCCCGACCTGCGTCCGTGATGCTGTATCTGAAAGGCTTCGTGTTGGCGTCTCTACTCACCAGACCAGAGTCGTGGAGCTTCTTCATCAGGCGGGAAGTGTGCTCACGGGTCCGCCCGATGGCCAGCTGCACCTCTCTTGAGGTGCGGGGCCTTTCGCCAAGCAGCTTCAGGATATAGTCAGTGGTTCCGTTGTTCTCTTCCTTTACATCAGCTACCTCGACTCTCCTTGAAGCCGCTGCTAGAGGGGGATGCTGTTGCTGCTGCGTGACTGTTACGACCTCACCGGTAGCGCCTACGTGAGGTTGCAGATGATGCGATGCGTGCTGCAGCTGTGACGTCTGTGCGCCTTGAGAGGTCCACTCCGACCGTACTTCCATTATGTCGATCTTCGACCTGAGTTCTGCAATGATCTTATCGTAATCACGAAGCCTCCTCGTGTATTCAAGGACAACCGCTTCGACGACCGCCTCGTCAGCCCTGTAGCGGCGATCGACGAGCGCGGCCTTGACTCTTGAATAGACCGTCATGGTGACCATGCCGATAAGAAAGGCGAGGACGCCAGATATCACAAGGTCACTGGTAAAGAACGTCATAGGTCCTGTCAGATCGACGAACATGTCACGGTATTCCGTGCCGCCACCGTGATTTATTACTACGGAACAACATTATTTTACAATCTAGACATTCTTTTTACTAGCGCATCAATCACGGATGTCACGTCATTCATGTCTAGCTTGCTGGAAACATCACTACTTTCTGAAGCAAATATCACGCCGATCTGTTCGGCCAGCCTAGCGATAGCACTTGCTGTTTCAGGCTGCACGACCCCTGTCGATTGCAGAAGTATCATGCTGTACAGGACCGCGTTTACTTTGTCCCGGCACTGCTTGACCTGTCTGTAATAGGCTCCCGGGCTGATGTTTTCTGGCCGTCTGTTCCCCTGCAGTCTTTTCGAAATTATATCGAGTTGGCGGAGCGTAAATAAAGAATTTGCAACAATATGTGCATACAGATAGTTAGAATTGGATTTCGGGTCTGCCATGGGTACTATACAGATTTGTATAGTGCATTCCGGATAAAAAAGATTCGTAAATCAAACTTTAAAATGACCACCCTATTTCAAGTAAAGCGAAGTGGCACCGGGAAAGGTAGAGCAACGTTTACTGGAGGAGATCGACAAGTACGGAACGATTTGCCTCCCACTCATAGACTCTGAAAACTCTACCGACGTTGCGACTGTTGCAAAGAAGGTGGAGGAGAAAGGGGCCTCTGGGGTTCTTGTAGGCGGTTCGTCAGCTATCGACCAGATAGAGCTGGCCAGCGTTGTTGCGGAGATAAAATCCAATGTCACGATACCCGTGATACTGTTCCCCGGGAATGTCACAGGTGTATCACCAAAGGCCGATGCTATTCTATTTAGCTCGCTTCTCAATTCCGAGAACCCTTACTTCATAACCCAGGCGCAGGCCCTGGCAGCACTGGCAGTCAAAAAGTACGGGATCGAGCCCCTCCCGACCGCTTACATCATCGTGGGTGAGGGCACCGCGGCATGGTTCGTCGGGCGCGCAAGGGGCATCCCGTTTCACAAACCGAACTTGGCGGTGATGTACTCGCTTGCGGCACAGTACATGGGCATGCGCTTTGTGTACCTCGAGGCCGGCTCGGGCGCCTCGCAGAATATTCCTCCGGAGATGGTGGCGGCAGTGAGGAAGAGCTACGAAGGCACGCTGATCGTCGGCGGCGGCATCAAGTCACCCGAGACCGCCGCGCAGATCGCCAGAGCGGGAGCAGACATCATCGTCATAGGCACAATGATAGAAAAGGATGGAGATTGGGAAGACAAGTTTTCGTCGATTGTCAGGGCCATTAGGATGCGATAGCCATGATGCTGGAAGAGGCCGAGGCCCGTCTCAAGGATGTTAGAATGCCAGCGTATTACAGGCGCTACCAGCAGGATATCCTGAAGGGGGTCCATCGAGGTTATCATCACGCTCTCAAGGCCAGAAGACGGGGGATCGACGTAGCCGACATAGTAGAGCCCAAAATAGCCTACGATCTGGCAGACAGGGTCGCCAAGATGCACGAAATTGACATAGCGGACCGTCTGCGCGCCCTTCTAGCCTCCACGACAAAGGAAAAGGCCGCATTAAAGATAGCTGAGGAAATCGCCGCAGGCGAGTATGGCTCAGGCGACCTTGAGACCCGGCTTGAAAACGCAGTGCGGGTGTCGCTTGCAGTGGTCACGGAGGGCGTCACGGTCGCACCGCTGCAGGGAATCTCAGACGTCACAATCAAGAGCAACGCGGATGGCTCGCAGTACCTGTCGGTGTCTTTTGCCGGGCCGATCAGGTCGGCGGGCGGGACAGAAGCCGCGCTCACCATGCTCATCGCGGACCATGCAAGAAAAGTCGCCGGGCTTGGCAGGTACATCGCTAATTCGTTTGACGACGAGACCGGCAGGTTCGTCGAGGAGCTGCGGATCTACGAGAGGGAAGTCATGGGCTTCCAGTTCAAGGTTCTCGACGAAGACGTGGTCAAGTGCATTTCTAACATCCCCGTCGAGCTGGACGGCGTTGATACGGATCCGGTAGAAGTGGTGGGACACAAGGGCATGCGTCGCATAGCTACTGACAGGGTGCGCGGCGGGACGCTTCGTGTCATGAACGACGGTCTTATCGGCAGGAGTCGGAAGCTGTTAAAGCTCGTCGAGACGCTAAAACTGGAAGGCTGGGACTGGCTCAAGGACCTGAAAGGAGCTATCCAGACGGGAGACGACGACGCGGCTCACCACAGAATGTCGGAGGTTATCACCGGCAGGCCCGTACTTTCTATGTCGAAAAAGATAGGCGGGTTCCGCCTCCGCTATGGCCGCTGCTACAATACCGGCTTTGCGACAGTCGGAATCCACCCCGCGGTGCCGGCCCTGCTCAACTACGCCATCGTCGCTGGCACACAGATCAAGATGGACGTGCCGGGCAAGGCTTCGACTATCGCGCTCGTTGATACCGTTGAACCGCCGATAGTGAGAATGGACGATGGCCGGGTGATGCCCGTTCATACCGTGGAGCAGGCCGAAAGGATCCGCACGTGGGT